>JAQBZA010000054.1 GCA_027622795.1 Planctomycetota bacterium
CCCGCCGTGAGCTCGTGGGTTTCGCGGCCCAACGGGTTGCCAGTCGCCAAGCCATGCGTGCCAATCCCGACCATGACCGTGGCACAAGGGCGGCCCCAGAGCTGCCAACCAGTCACGGCGACGAGCAGACAGACTGCGACAGAGACCGACCACACGAGCAGCCGCGATGTTTGGCGAGCCGCCACTGCGGTGTCTTCCTGCGCCCGGGCAACCGCCCAGTTGGCAAGGCTGCGGCGGCTAAGAGACCGCCGTAGGCCGGCGTGGAGGATGACGCGATCGAGCAGGTAGTCGCGGAGCTTGGCGTCACTTTCAAGCCGGGTGACCAGGCGATCTGCGTCGGCTCGTGCGCTGAGGGCTGCGTCATCAAGCAGGGCGTCGATCAGCGCGCGTTCAGCGTCGTTGGGGCGGAGTGCGTCGCTCATGTCGCCTCCTTCGCGAGTTCGGCTTTCACGCAGTCGGCGAGAAGATTCCTGATGCGGTAGAGCATCACCCGCACGCTGCCGGCGGTGGATTCGATCGCCTGGGCGATCGCCTCCATCGAGGTATCCTCGACATAGCGGAGGTCGAGCAGCCGCCGTGACTTGGGTGGCAGCTTGTCGAGGCACTTTTCCAGAGCCACCGCACCGGCATGATCGGCAGCCTGCCGTGCCACAAGTCGGGCGGCCGTCTGATCGAGCAGCGTCTCGGAAAAAATGATCCGTTGCCGCCCCTGCGTGCGGTAGTGGTCGATGATCTTCGACTTGGCCAGCCACAGCACCCAGGCCACGAAGGGCCGCATGCCGTCATATTCGTCAAACCGTCGCGCTACCGTCAGGGCCACCTGCTGGACGATGTCTTCGGCATCCTCAAATCGCTGCACGGCGGCAAACACATACGCGTTGACAGACGGCTCTGCCTGCATCCAGAGCCGCGAGAGCTGTTCGCGAATTTCACCGGCGTCGTGTGCGTCCATGCCTGAATGCCGTCCCAGGCGGAAAAATGTTAACAGGCTTTCCGAGGCAGTGAATCAACCGACGAACGTGGCCAACCGAGCCAGGAGCCTGATCCGCTCGATCACCGTCCGGCCAATAAATCCGTAGATTTGTGATTGCGCTGAGGTGAGAAGTGCAACGAATTGGTCCGGCGGCAGCGTCATGGCATGGTGGCTCGGAAAAATTCAAGGTACCACGAAATGAAACTCGCAATGCTCGTCAACCCGTTCACCGAGCACACGCTCGCGCTTGCCGCCCAGGTGGGTGTCGAGGAGATCGTGCTCACCTATCCCGGCCCCGGGGTCGCGCCGCTCCTGGCGTCCCGCCGGATGGTGGAGGCCGCCGGCATGCGGCTGGCGATCGTGGAGCGAAAGATTCCGCACCTGCACATGGTGCACGGCCTGCCGAGCCGCGAGGCGGAAGTCGAAAAATTTCGCATGCTGCTCCGCGACATGGCCGAGGCCGGGCTCACCGTCGCCTGCTACAACTGGATGCCGAGCGAAGACTGGCAGCGGACAAGCGCCACTGTTCGCGAGCGGGGCGGGTCGCTCGTGACGGAGTTCAACCTCGCCGACGTGGGCACCAACGTCACCGACGCCGATGGCGCTCCCCCGGCGCAAACAACGGCCGTCATGCTCTGGGAAAACCTCGAGCGGTTTCTGCACGAGGTGCTGCCGGTGGCAGAGGCGTGCGGGGTGCGGCTGGCCCTCCACCCCGACGATCCGCCGCTGGCGGAGTTCAACGGTCAGCCACAGATCATCACCTCCGACGAGGCCTTGCAGCGGGTCGTCGCGCTCGCGCCGTCGCCGGCCAACGGCATCTGCTACTGCGTCGGGTCGCTCTTTCCGGCGGGTGTCGATGTCGTGGCCGGCATTCGCGGGCTGGGGCCGCACATCGCGTTTGTGCATGCCCGCAACGTCCGTGGCACAGCCATGCACTTCACCGAGACCTGGCACGACAACGGGGCGATCGACATGCCGGCGGTGTTTCGGGCGCTCAAGGAAGTGGGCTACACCGGCAGCGTGCGGCCCGACCATGCCCCGTCGATGGCGGGCGAGACGAACGAGACGCCCGGCTACGAGATGCTCGGCCGCCTCTTCGCCGCCGGCTACCTCCGCGGCCTCATGCAGGCGGTGTGAGAGGAGGCGAAAGGAGAGGTTTTTCTGCTGGGACCGGCACTGTGGGAAGCTCTCGCTATACTTGGAATGGATTCCGCCGATCGACCCATCGGGTCCGCGTCGGGCTGCCGAGTCGGTCCGACGGCGAAGCGGGTGTTTTCCAAAGGAGTGATCCAATGGTGCACGGCTTTGCCCACTGCGTACGGCGCGTGGCTGCGTCCGTAGGCGGCTTGTTGCTCATCCCCATGGTGGCCGCATTCGCCGCGCCCCCCACGGTGGAGAAGGTCGCGTTTAACCGCGACATCCGGCCGATCCTCTCCGATAACTGTTTCTCATGCCATGGCCCCGATGCCGGGCACCGCCAGGCAGATCTGCGGCTCGACTTACGGGACGACGCGATCGCCGCCGGCGCGATCGTGCCCGGCAAGCCCGCCGAGAGCCCGCTCGTCACGCGGATCCTCGCCACCGATCCTGACGAGATCATGCCGCCGCCGGAATCGCACAAGAAGCTCGATGACACCCAAAGAGCCCTGCTCTCCCGGTGGATCGAGCAGGGCGCGGAGTATCAGCCGCATTGGGCCTATGTGTCGCCGGTGAAGCAGCCGGTGCCGGGCGGCAGCCATCCGATCGACCATCTCCTCGGCAGCCGGCTGGCCGCGGTGGGCCTTGCCCTCTCCCCCGAGGCCGATCGCCGCACACTCATTCGCCGGCTCTCGTTCGACCTGACCGGCCTGCCGCCGACGCCCGAGGAGGTCGAGGCCTTTGCGAATGACCAGTCGCCAGACGCCTATGACAAACTCGTCGAACGCCTGCTTGCGAGCCCGCACTACGGGGAACGGATGGCGATCGGCTGGCTCGACGTCGTGCGGTTTGCCGACACGATCGGCTACCACTCCGACACCCCACGCAACGTCTGGCCCTACCGCGACTACGTCATCAAGAGCTTCAACGACAATAAGCCGTTTGACCGGTTCACGGTCGAGCAGGTCGCCGGTGATCTCCTGCCCGATGCGACCCAGGAGACCCGCGTTGCCTCCTGCTTCAACCGGCTCCTGCTCACGACCGAGGAAGGGGGTGCGCAGCCCAAGGACTACGAGTCGCGGATGCTTACCGACCGCGTGCGGGCCGTGGGCGCCGTGTGGCTCGGCCAGACGACCGGCTGCGCCCAGTGCCACGACCACAAGTTTGACCCGATCACGATGCGCGACTTCTATTCGCTTGGCGCGTTCTTCGCCGACATTACCGAGCCGAGCATCGGCAGGGTGGGCGATGGGATGGTCGTGGGCACGCCCGAGGAGCATGCTCGGCTGGCCGAACTCGACGCCGCCCTCGCTGAGGCGAAGAAGAAGCTGGCCGTGATCACGCCCCAACTCGAAGCGGCCCAGCAGCAGTGGGAGGCCGACATTGCGAGTTACGGCGTCACGCTGCCCGAGCTGGCGGAGGGCTCGAACGCGAGCGATGCCGACAAGAAGCGGGCCAATCAGGTGACCGATCTGCTCAAGAAAGAAGCCGCCAAGCGCAACGGCAACGACAAGAAAATCCTGCAGGACTATTTCCGCGGGCAGGTGACCAAGCTGCGCCGCGCCGAGATCGACGGCTTTGCCGCCGCCGAAAAAGCCCGCAACGATTTTTACGGGCCGCTCGCCAAGTGCCTCGTGACCGTGGCCACCGACAAGAAGCGGACGGTGCGAGTGCAGCCGCGGGGCAACTGGATGGATGAAACAGGCGAGGTGATGAAGCCGGCGCTGCCCGGCTACCTGCCCCGGTCGCCGGCCCTCGACGAAGCGGCGGTCGCCCGTGAGCTGACCCGGCTCGATCTGGCCGAGTGGCTCGTGGCGAAGGAAAACCCGCTCACCACCCGCGTGGTGATGAACCGGCTCTGGAAGCAGTTTTTCGGCGCGGGCCTCTCGCGGGTGCTCGATGATCTCGGTGCCCAGGGGGAGCCGCCGCGGCACCCTGAGCTGCTCGACTGGCTGGCCTGCGAATTTCGCGACTCGGGCTGGGATATGAAGCACATGGTGCGGTCGATCGTGTCGAGCGCCGCCTACCGGCAGGCGTCGCGGACCTCACCGCAACTGCTCGCCGCCGATCCCTTCAACCGGGAGTTGGCCCGGCAGGCAGCCTTCCGCGTCGATGCCGAACTCGTCCGCGATGCGGCGTTGGCCACCTCGGGCCTGCTCGTTCGCGCGATCGGCGGCCCGAGCGTGAAGCCCTACCAGCCTGATGGCTACTGGGAGAATCTGAACTTCCCCAAGCGGACCTACCCTGCCGACTCTGGTGAAAAGCAGTATCGCCGTGGCCTCTACACCTGGTGGCAGCGATCGTTTCTCCATCCGAGCATGCTGGCCTTCGATGCCCCGAGCCGAGAGGAATGCTGTGCTGAGCGGACCCGGTCCAACATCCCACAGCAGGCCCTCGTGCTCCTGAACGACCCGAGCTACGTGGAGACGGCGCGGGCCTTTGCGGTGCGGATCGTGCGGGAGGGGGGCGACTCCGACGATGCCCGCCTCGCCTGGGCCTGGCAGCAGGCACTCCAGCGGCTGCCGCGGGTGGAGGAGATGGAAACTGTTTTGCCACTCCTGCGGAAGCACCGTGCTGACTACGTGGCCGATGCCGCGGCGGCGAAGGCCCTGCTGGCGACCGGCTTCGCGCCGCTCCCTGACGAACTCGATCCTGCCGAAGTGGCGGCGTGGACCCACGTCGCCCGCGTTCTCTTCAACCTCCATGAGACCATCACGAGGAACTGACATGCTCCACTTCGCCGACCACAATTGCATCGCCCGCCGGGCGTTTTTGGGCCGGACCGCGCAGGGCGTGGGGGCGGTGGCACTGGCGTCGCTTGCCGTGCCCGCTTGTGCCTCGGCCGCCTCGCTGCGAGGTGTCTATGAAAAGCCGCCACTCCCGCAGAAGGCCAAGCGGGTGATCTGGCTGACGATGGCCGGCGGGCCGTCCCATCTCGAGACGTTTGATCACAAGCCGAAGCTCGCCGAGATGCATGGCCAGCCGATGCCGGAGAGCCTCACGAAGGGGCAGCAGCTCGCCCAGCTGCAGGGGCAAAAACTTGTCTGCTTCGGGCCGCAGCATCCCTTCGAAAAGATGGGACCCAATGGCACCGAGATCTGCTCGCTCTTTCCGAATATCGGCTCGGTGCTCGGCGACATCTGCCTGATCCGTTCGATGACGACCGACGCGATCAACCATGATCCGGCCCACATGTTCATGAACACGGGCTCCCAGATCGCCGGCCGGCCGAGCATGGGCTCGTGGGTGACCTACGGCCTCGGCAGCGAGGCGGCCGACCTGCCGGGGTTTGTCGTGCTCACGTCGCTCGGCAAGGGGGGCCAGGATCAGCCGATCGCGGCGCGGCAGTGGTCGAGCGGCTTCCTGCCCAGCAAGTATCAGGGCGTGCAGCTGCGGAGCAAGGGCGACGCCGTGCTCTACCTCGGCAATCCGGCGGGCATCACCCGCGACCGTCAGGCCGCTGACATCGACGCCATCAACGCGCTCAACGCCCAGCACGACGCCCTCGCCGCCGACCCCGAGATTGCCACGCGGATTGCCCAATACGAAATGGCCTTCGCGATGCAGGCCAGCGTGCCGGAGTTGATGGAGACAAAATCTGAGAGCCCGGAGACGCTTGCCCTCTATGGCTGCACGCCTGGTGATGGCTCGTTTGCCTCCAACTGCCTGCTCGCACGGCGGCTGGCTGAGCGGGGCGTGCGGTTCATCCAGCTCTATCACAAAGACTGGGATCATCACGGCGGCGTGAAGGATGGTGTGGCCCTCAAGGCGGCGGAGATCGATCGAGCCTGCATGGCTCTGATCAGTGACCTCAGACAGCGAGGCATGCTTGACTCGACGCTCATCGTGTGGGCCGGTGAGTTTGGCCGCACACCGATGTCACAGGGGGGCAGTGGCCGTGACCATCACAACAAGGCGATGACAGTCTGGCTGGCCGGGGGTGGGATCAAGGGCGGTGTGGTGTATGGAGCAAGTGACGACCTGGGCTATGCCGCCGTCGAAAACGTCTGCACGGTGCACGACCTGCACGCGACGATGCTCCATGTGTTGGGGATCGATCACGCCGGGTTCAGCGTGAAGTTTCAGGGCCTCGACGCAAAACTCACGGGTGTTGAGGGAGCCAACGTGCTCGCTGACATTCTGGCGTAAGGCCGCCCAACAGCAGGAATACCGGCTCGGTTGCTGCCGCTACGCGGATCAGACCGGTCGTGGCTCGTTGTAAGCGATCCACCACGATTCTATATTCCCGTGCTGGAAAGAGATTCCGGTCGCTTGGGTACCCGCGCGGTGCTTGCCTTCAGAGGAACAATTGCTATGTCGAAGCCACGTGTTTCCCGTCGTTCGCTGCTCGCTGCCGGGTGTGCCGGAGCCATCGCCACCGTCACTGGGTTGCGGACAGCCACCGCTGCCGCCCCAGTACTGAACCTAGGCATCCAACTCTATTCCCTGCGGGGCTACCCGGTCGATGAGGCCCTCAAGCACGCCAAGGATCTTGGTCTCACGCGAGTCGAGTTTTATCCGGGCATGTACCCGGTCAACTCCGACTCGGCAGCGATCGCGGCGATGAACACGACGTTGGCGAACCTCGGCCTGTCCATCTCGGCCCATGGCGTCAATCGGTTCACAAAAGACGCCGCCAAGAATCGGGAGATCTTTGAGTTTGCCAAGGCGGCGGGGATTCGCACGCTGAGTGCCGATCCTGATCCTGATTCCTTTTCCAGCCTCGATGACCTGGTCAAGGAGTTTGATATCCGCGTCGCAATCCACAACCACGGTCCCCGGCATCGCTACAACAAGGTTGTCGATGTGTTGGATGCCATTGAAAAACATGATGAACGAATCGGTGCCTGTGCCGATCTCGGTCACTTTATTCGTTCGGGTGAGCGACCTGTCGAGGTGATTCGGCTGCTCAAGGGCCGTCTCTATGGCATCCACCTGAAGGATTTTGCTGAGATGCAGGACAAGACCAAGGGTGTCATTCTCGGGAAGGGTCACATGGATGTTCCGGCAGTGATGACGGCGCTCGTGCAGGTTGGGTTTCCCGTCGACGGGGCGCTGTCGCTCGAATACGAGGAGAATCCGCAGAATCCACTGGACGAGATTCGCGAGTGCATCCGTGTTGCCCGTGAGGCGATGGGGCAGACATGAGCCGACTGCGTGCATGGACGGTCTTGTTGGCACTGGCCCTGTGTCAGTCGCAGATGGCGAGCGACTGTCAGGCACGGTCGCCCAATGTAGTCGTGCTGCTCGCTGATGATGCGGGGTGGGGCGACTACGGTGTCAGCGGAAACCAGCAGGCACGAACGCCACACATTGATGCGTTGGCGACGGAGGGCGTTTCCCTCGATCAGTTTTTCGTCTGCCCGGTGTGTTCACCGACACGAGCAGAGTTTCTCACGGGTCGTTGGTGGCCAAGGACGGGTGTTCGCGGTGTTTCCACGGGTCAGGAGCGGTTGAATCTCGATGAGCGGACGATAGCCGAGGCATTCCAGACGGCAGGTTATGCCACTGGGTGCTTCGGAAAATGGCACAACGGCAGCCAGTGGCCGTATCACCCGATGGCCCGTGGTTTTGACACCTACTTCGGCCATTCGGCAGGGCATTGGGGTGAATACTTCGACCCGCCGTTGGAAAGAGAAGGACGGATGGAGCGGTGTCGCGGGTATATCGTGGATATCTGTACGACCGAGGCAATCAACTTCATCCGTCGCTCGGCGCCAGCACCGTTCTTCTGCTACGTGCCCTTCACAACCCCTCATTCCCCCTGGGCTGCGCCAACAGAGAATTGGCAACATTTTCGTCATGAGGTGCTCGGGCAGCGGGCGACACAGCCCGACAAGGAAAACATCGACAAGAGCCGTTGTGCGCTCGCGATGCTTGAAAATCAGGATGAGAATGTCGGGCGAATCCTCGATGCCCTCGACGACCTTGGCGTGGCAGACAATACGATTGTCGTCTATTTTTCCGATAACGGCCCCAACAGTGATCGCTGGAACGGGGACCTGGCCGGCATCAAGGGAACGACGGACGAAGGCGGCGTCCGGTCGGTGTGCTTCATCCGCTGGCCCGCGGGTCTGCCAGCAGGTCATCGAGTTGAGCAAATCGCCTCGTCGATTGACCTGCTCCCGACGCTGACGAGTCTTGCCGGCGTCGCGGCGCCGCCCGGGAAGCCGCTTGACGGGCGTGATCTGACGGCCTTGTTGCGGGCCGAGCCGATTGCCTGGCCGGAGCGGTTTCTTTTCGGCACATGGGGAGGTCGAATGAGTGCACGATCGCAGCGGTACCGACTCGATCATCGTGGCATGCTGTTTGACATCGCTATCGATCCGGCCCAGAAGCACGACGTGACAGACCGGGAACCTACCACGGCGGCTGCCATGGCCGCTGCCGTGGCCAGCTGGCGAGATGATGTGTGGGGAGCCGGGAGTGAGAAACCAGTTGGTGCAACTGTCGATCCGCGACCGATTGGTGTGGGCTATCGAGAGTTTCCCATCACCATGCTGCCAGCCCGCGATGGTGAACCGCGGGGGGGTGTCCAACGCAGCGGGCGGGCACCGAACTGCTCGTACTTCGTCGAGTGGAACACGCTGGCTGGCGAAATGGTGTGGGAGATCGACGTGCAGACGAGCGGTGACTATGACGTCGTGATCGATTACACCTGCCCGGTCACCGATACTGGGTCACTCATCGAGCTGTCGTTTTTGGAGAGCCGTCTCACCGGCCGCGTCGAGCCCGGCTGGGATCCGCCGCTCTTCACGAATCAGGACACACTCCCGAGACCACCGATCGAGTCTTGCATGAAAGATTTTCGGCCCCTCCCGTTGGGTACATTCCGGCTTCAAGCAGGCCGCGGTCCGCTGGTGTTGCGGGCCTTGGAAATCCCGGGTCAATCGGTCATGGATGTCCGCCGCGTCACGCTCACACTCGCGGCAGAGTAAAGCCCGAGGGTTGCGGATGCGAGATGCGGGATGTCGAATACTGCACACACCACGTTTCCCAACACCACTTTTTAGGAGCCGCACTGTGGTCAAAAAGACCGTCGCCGACATCGATCCCCAGGGGAAAGCCGTTCTCGTTCGCGTGGATTTCAACGTGCCGCAGGACGATGCAGGGAGCATTACCGACGACCGTCGCATTCGGATGGCCCTGCCTACCGTTCGGTCCATTGTCGACCGCGGTGGCAAGGCGATTTTGATGTCGCACCTCGGCCGGCCCGCTGGCAAGGGATTTGAGCAGGCCTTCTCGCTTGCACCAGTCGCCGAGCGGCTGGCGGAACTTCTCGGGAAGCCGGTGGAACTCGCCTCCGATACCGGAGGCCCCGATTCCCACACCAAGGCCAAGGCGCTCCCGGCTGGCGGCGTGCTTGTGCTGGAAAACGTCCGCTTCAACAAAGGCGAAAAGAAGGGGGATGACGCTGCCTACGTCGACGGTCTGGCGACGCTCGCCGACGCCTATGTCAACGACGCCTTCGGCACCTGCCACCGCACCGAAGCCAGCATGTATGCCGTGCCCAAGGCGATGAAGGCACTCAGCAAACCAGCCGTGAGTGGGTTTCTCGTTCAAAAAGAGATCCAATACCTTTCCGATGCGATCGCGACGCCGAAGCGACCGTTTGTTGCGATCCTTGGCGGCAAAAAGGTGAGCGACAAGATTGCCGTGATTACCAACCTGCTCTCGATCTGCGATCATGTGCTGATTGGTGGAGCGATGGCCTACACGTTTTCACTTGCCCAAGGCGGGAAGACAGGCAAGTCACTCGTCGAAACCGATAAGGTGGAGTTGGCGAAGGAACTGCTCGCCAAGGGGGGCGACAAACTTGTGCTGCCGGTCGATACCCACTGTGCCGATGATTTTTCTACGAGTGCCAACAAGCTGGTCGTCAAAGCAGGTGAGATTCCGGATGGTTTTGAGGGGCTCGATATCGGGCCGGAGACGGCCAAGGAGTATGCTGCGATCATCCGGGGAGCAGGGACCGTTGTCTGGAATGGCCCGATGGGCGTGTTTGAGATGCCGCCGTTCGACGCGGGCACAAAGGCTGTCGCCGATGCGGTGGCCGATGCCACGGCGGCAGGGGCAATCACAATCATCGGCGGCGGCGACTCGGCCGCGGCCGTTGAGCAACTTGGCTACGCTGCTCGAGTAAGCCACGTTTCCACCGGTGGTGGGGCATCACTGGAGATGCTCGAGGGCAAAGTGTTTGAGACGGTCGCGGAACTCGACGAACAGTAGGACAGTGGGAGGCACTACCTTGCCGCTGTGTCGGTGAGCCGCGGCTTGGCGGCGAGCCGTTCGCCGGTGGTGTGTACATAGTTCTGGTCGGCTGTACTGAGGCGGCTGATTGGCACTGTGGTAAAGCGACCGTTGAGTTTGAGAATCCGCACCCGGTCCGGATGCACCTCTACCAGCCGGCCGACGGCACCATGATTACCGCTGTCATCAATCCAGCGCCGCACCGGCTCTGGCGAGAGAGCTGAGAACGGATCCTCGTCCACCGCCGGTGGTGGGCTGTCGGCATCCTCAGCGGCAGGGGCCGGCGCCGCCGGAGGGGGAACTGCCGGTTCATCGAGGGTCGGCGCCGGAATCTCCGGGAGTGGGAACGGCGAGTCGGGCTCCGCGGGCTTCACATCGGGCAGGGTCGGCTTGGCTGCAGCGTCGGTTTCTGCCGGCTCTTCCAGAGGCAGGCTTGGCTTAGGCTCAGGCTCGGACTCTGGCTCGGTGAGCGGTGAGTCCTTCATTTCGGGCGCTGTCGCTTCCTCTGCGTCACGGAAGGCTTCATACGATGAGCCGGACTTCCTCTCCTCGAAGATGTTGTCTTCAGCGGGGCGGGCCGGCTGTTGGGCCGCCACCGGCTGGGGGATTGGCTGCGACTCGAGAGCAGACTTGAGTGCCGCCAATTCCTCCTCAAGGTCTGATTTCACACCTGTCTTGAGCTCGGAGAACTCTGTCTTCAGATCTGACTTCATGTCAGACTTCAACTGCGATATCTCTGTCTTCATTTCCGACTTGAGCAGGGAGAGGCCGGCGTCGAGGTTCGATTGCATGCCGGCCTTGAGATCGGAAAGTTCCGACTTCAGCTCCGCCAATTCCGCCTCCAAGTCGGGCGTGGGGGCCGGCGGCACCGGCGCCTCCACCGATGCAGGCGCCACGGGAGCGGCCGGCGCAAGGGGCGGCACCGCCTCGGCTACGGTAGCGGCATCGGGTCGCGTAGGCGTGGCGACGACCGATTCCGGAGCCGCGGGGGTTTCAGCCCCACTGGGAGCAGACTCGTCAACGACGGCTCTGGCGGTGTCGGTGCTTCCGGCGTCAGCAACCGTGCAGCAGGAGACTGCGTCGCCGGCTGCCAACTCGCTCTCACATGGAGTTGGGCAGCAGACCACGGGGCGGCAGCAGGCTGGGCGACACCGTTTGCGCTGGCAGCGCGACAAGCCGCGGCCATCCCAAGCTGGACCCATCGTCAGCGCCGGAACCGTGAGCGTCACTACACACACCCGCAGCCAGTGTTGCCAAGATCGTCGCACAGCAAACTCCCGTCACAGCATGTCAGACCCGAGAACTGCAAGGCATCACGAATGTGATATCCACCCTGCACTCCGTACTCCGAATCGTAGTTCGTGGTCTGGGGCGGAGCAAACGGCCCTGAAAAAGGCGAGGGCCGCGGCAGATTTGGCCTGCCACGGCCCTGGCGAGAGTCGAACCTGTCAACCGCCTGCGAACGGGGTAGAGCATTGCGAAACTGACGCGAATCGGGCCCGTGCAAGCACCGGCTTTTCAGTGGATTCGGGTCAACGCGTTTTGGTTGGCACCTCCGACGGGACGCGGCAACAGGCTTCGAAAGTCGATGGCTGTTGTTTCGTCTGCCGGGCCCTGGGAACTGCATCCAGTTCCCAGGGCGGCCGCACATTCTGCACAACCTGCCTCAGCCACCCCCGCGGCTCGCCAGGATGGCCCCGCAGGCGTGAAACTAGCTGCAGCCCATGCTGTTGCCACAGTTGTGGCAGAGGTAGCAGTTGCCATTACGAACCGTGATCGCCCCACAGCTGTCGCAGGCCGGGGCGTCGATCTGGAAGGAGGCAAACTGCCCCTCCCGATCAGTGGCATTGCCGGCAGGGCTCACGGCCATCTTCAAACCGGCCTTCTCCAGCAGCATCGCTCGGTCAGACGCCACGCCAGTGGCGCCACCCGCTTTTGGCTTGGTTGCGGACAGTTTTGTCGCCGCCTTGGTCTCACCATTGCTGCTTGCCTTCACGCTGGTGGTCTTTCCGTGACCATCGGCCAGCCCGCTCGCCTTCGTGGCGGCGGGCTTGGGCTCACTTTCGGCGTCTCCCGCCGC
>JAQBZA010000055.1 GCA_027622795.1 Planctomycetota bacterium
CGCCGCCACGGCCCCTCTGGCGGGCCCGCGTGTCGCTCGGCCTCATCCAGGTAAATGCGACGGCGATCACGCTCGGCGCTCTTCTATCGCAGCTCAAGGGCGATGCCTGGTGGAACGGCACGGCCGCCTGGTGGCTGGCGGCCCGCGAAGGCTCCCGTGTGGTCGATCTCACGGGACTCTTTGCCCGCTCGGAGTTTCTCACCAATGCGGTGACGCATGCGATCACGGGATTCGAAATCACCTTTGCCGTGGGCATCTGGTTTGCTGCCACCCAGCGGACAGTGGCTCGCGTTGGGCTGCTTGCCTGGCCACTCATCGGTTGGGTGGCCAGCGAACCTCTGTGGGGACTGGTGATGGCGGTGTTTGCGATGGCGTTGTCCTTGGCACCTGCAAACAGCCGAAATGGTCACGACGCATCGTGACGAGAAGTTCGGTCGCGGCAGCGCGGACGCCAATGTCGCCCGTGCTGAGCAAGATCTGGTAGACCTCGGCGGCAGCGGCTGTGGTCTTCCCATGGTCGTGATAGCAGCGTGCCAGCAGCAACCGATTCTTGGGCGTGGCATCCAACGCGACGAGCGCTCGGTAGGCATCTTCCTCCTCAACGCGACGATCGAGTTGCCGCGCGGCATACCCGATTCCCTGCAAGGCATTCATCCGACCAGCGTGACGGCGTGGCCCGGGTGCCTGCACCTCCCACATCTCCAGGGCCTCGCGATAGGCGGCAAGACTGGCCTCCGGATCATCGAGTCGCAGCGCACAGAGCCCACGATAATCGAGGGCCACGGGATCCCCGGTGGCGGCCAACGGCTCCAACAACGCGAGTGCTTCCTGAGGCCGGTCGAGTTGGATGAGTGCGTCAATGCGCTGCCCGCGCAGCGACCGCGAGTCCTCCTCTCGCACCGGCGGTTGCACACACCGCTCCAGGTTCTGGCGGATGGTCACCAGTTGGTGGTGAAATTGCCGGATGGAGAAGCCGTTTATCTGGGCAGACGGCCGTAACCATACCAACACCTCAGCTTCGCGCTCCGCCCGCAGCACTCGCCCCTCGCCAACCGCCTGCGTCAGCCTCCGAGCCGCTCCCTCGGCGACGGCATCCGCATACACAGCTGGCAGGATGAGTGCGGCCAGCACACTCACCGCGAGCCAGCCGATACCACGACCACGAAGCATCTGGATGACCGCCATTCCGATACCGACCAGAGAACACAGTGTCACTCCCACGACATCAGGGCGGAGTGACCATCCCAGCGTTTCAGCCACCACACCCACAACAAGGACGTTCACAGACGTGCCCCTCCTGCCAAAACGCTGGCCGACTGCCGTTCGCGCCAGATGATTCCATCGAAACCATAGTGACAGAATGCGACCACCAGATTGACGGCCACCCACACGTTGAAGAATCCACGCGACACGACGTAGTTGCCCGCTCCGATGATGATGACGAATGCAGCAAGGAGGAGCAGCGGTCTGCCCAGGGAACTCCGGACTCTCCGCGGACGAACGCCCCCCTGCGGTGCCGACCAGGTAACCACCGCCAGGTATTCGACGGCATGAAACACCGCGGATGCCAGCGCCAGAGACAGCACGGGCTTGACTCGCTCCATATGGGCTGCTGCCAGCAGTGATGCGTAGAGGATCATCACGCTCGTCATGTACACGGCCGATGCCGGGGCGACATGCCGCAAACCCGACCTCTCGGCATCGTGGGTCGAACACCACCACCGCCACCATGTCATGGCAACGAGGCCGACTGGAATCATTCCGACGGCAAGGTCGGCATGGCGCACGATCTCAGTTCCCGGAAAGGGCCCTTCTCGCCAGCCAACCCCTGTGACGCGGGCGATCACGTGGAGCAGGAATCCGCGCATGGCCCATTTCTGCAGAAAAGCCAGACGGTTCCCCAGGCCCCCTCCTCCTTCCCGTCGCTCGTAGAGCCTGAAAATGCCATGATGCTGCGACGCGAAATGCCATGCATTCCACGCATGATCAGCCGCCCCGAGGCAGAGGAGCGCACCCGTTCCCAGGGAGACTCCTGCGCAGACCACCACGACTGACGCTGCAAGGCTCACAAGCAGAGGCTCCCGTCCGGCAGTTCGCCGGCGGTCGCAGGCCACAATCGCAAGCGTGACCCACCGGTGGGGTGTGGTGACGAAAAAGACCTGCCAAAATACCAGCGATTCATGGGTTTCCGCCCCACCGATGACGTCGATGAAGAGCAGAATCGGCCACCCGATGTTGGCAACCACGAGCAAATCGATCAGCGGCGAAAAGAAATACGGAGTGCCTTCCACGTCGCTGCGCATGATCACTGCAACGGGGCGTCCTCGATCTTCCAGGCTTCATCAACCCGCCTCAGGGTCCATGTCTTGGTCGACTCTCCGACCAGCGACGGCTTCTTGGCCTTGTCACCTTCGGATGGAGACATCACCCCTCCGAAAATCCGAACGTCGACCGTAGCGACATCACCACTGACCTTCACCGGGCTGACCACTTCATAGCCGTAGTCACCGTACGGCTGCGGATTTTTCGGTGCCGCTCCCGCCACGAATGACTCGGCAAATACCTCTGGCATCCCGGCAAGGTCACCGAGCCCGGTCACAAGACCGCTCACATCCTGTACGTCTGGATCGACGGCAGACGTGCCACCACAGCCGGCCACGGCAGCCGACAGAATCGCCAGCGTGTACCACACGCCATGCTTGATGCCGCAATGCTCTCTTCCGGGAATGGGGAGTGTCGTCATTCGTTCACCGTCTCTCCGTTGCGAATCGTGCTCATCGGCTGCCAGACTCCGGTCAGATTGACGTCATTGGTGATGAAGCGGGTCGATCCATCGCTCATCGCACAATTCACGCCCCCGGGATGCATGCTCCGCGATGCGGCATACACGTTCTCGTCGGAGCGATTCTCCGTGCACTGCAACGTTCCGGCACGACCATCGGCCGGGATCGCCTCGTCACAGGCGCCCAGCACGTCGCCCGTCGAGGAATTTGGGCCAAGGAACGTGGTGAAACTGATGCCACCCATGGCATTGGTGATCCACGAGCCACGGACGTCCGTGCTGGAGGACCCAGAGGCTGAATCAACACCGACGATCTCGCCAAGGAGCAGCGTCTTGCTCATGCCATCCTTGAAGTCACGCGGGGCCATACCCTTGGAGTGCTGGAAGCGGTCTCCACTACCGCCCAGACTGTTCACAATTCGTTCCTGCGTGGTGAAGTAGCAGCCGAAGGCGCCCCGAGAGGATGTGCTCTCCCAGCCCAAAATATTCGTCGCTCCCCAGTTCGCCGCATAGTTGAGGCCCTTGCCACACGACTCGAGCCCGTAGGCTCCGTCTGTAAACATCTGCGTCACGGCCGGGGCCGACGGGCAGCGGTAACTCGCCGCAGCCGGCCCACGACCAAAATAGGCTGACCCGGAGTTCCATTCGCAATCATCAGCTGGGTTGTAGGTATGACCGGCCTTCGCCCTGTCATGGCACGTTTGAACGAGATCATGGAGCGCCGGCTCCTCAAGGTACGGGAATAGCTGGACATACCAGTTGAAACCACTCTCATTGTTTCCGTGTTGATGACCACCTGTTTTCCAACGATTTCCACTTTCGTCGTAGCAGACATACCCGGGCGGGAGCGACCCATAGGCATCAATATGTTGGTGCATCGCCAAGGCAACCTGCTTGAGGTTGGCATTGCATGAACTACGTCGCGCTGATTCACGGGCAGCCTGAACGGCTGGTAGGAGGAGCCCGATCAGAACACCGATAATGGCAATGACCACGAGCAGTTCCACAAGCGTAAACCCCCGCTGACACCGATGATCGTGAACAAATCGCATGCCCTACCTCCTCGAGACTATGCCGCACGGGTATCGCACGGGCGGATGAACAAGAAAGCAAACGCCATGATCTCGTCCGCTTTGCACGAATCGGTACGACGCGCTCACAAGCAGAGCGCTAGGAAATCATTAGCGTTCCGTGAATCCGGCAGCGGCGGTTCAATTCTCCCCGCCCACCATCGTCATGAATTCCGACTCATCGATCACCGGCACGCCGAGTTTCTGTGCCTTCTCCAATTTGCTGCCTGCCTCGGCACCCGCCACAACGAAATCGGTCTTTTTTGAGACGCTGCCACTCGCTCGCCCGCCCGCTTGCCGAATCGCCGCCTCGGCCTCCTGCCGCGAGAAGTGCTTGAGCATACCGGTGACGACAAGCGTCTTCCCGGCGAGCGGTCCGTCCATCACTCGATCCGCCTGCGGCAGGTCGAGTCGCACGCCTGCTGCGGCGAGGCCCTCGATCACCCGACGCCCGTAGGCACTCGCCAGCCATTCATGCACGCTCGCGGCGATCACGTCACCAATCTCATGGACCTCCGCCAGTTCCTCGACCGTTGCCGACTGCAACATCTCAATCGTCGGGAACCGCTGAGCGAGGATCGTGGCCACCCGCGGCCCCACATGGCGGATGCCGAGCGCATTGAGCACCCGCGCCAGCCCATGAGCCTTGCTCTCCGCGATCTGTGTCACGAGGCTGCCGGCTGACTTTGCTCCCATCCGCTCGAGTCCGGTGAGTTGCTCGACGGTGAGGGAATAGAGATCGGCGTAATCGGTAATCAGATCCCGTGCAACCAGTTGCTCGACAAGTTTGTCGCCGAGACCCTCGATATCCATCGCCCCCCGCGATGCGAAAAATCTCAGCCGCTCACGACGGCGGGCCGGGCAGTCGACGTTGGGGCAGCGGATGTAAACACCGTCACGATCCTTCACGAGTGGTGTGCTGCACTCCGGGCACTCCGTCGGCGGCCGCCACCGCTTGCGGCGCTGCGTCCGCAGATGCTTCTCCACACGAACCACATGGGGAATGACCTTCCCCGCCTTCTCGACCACGAGCACGTCGCCCACGCGAATGTCCTTGCGGGCCACCTCATCAGCATTGTGGAGGCTGGCCCGGCTGACCGTCGTGCCGGCCAGTTCCACCGGCTCGAGATCAGCGACGGGCGTGACCGTTCCACCGCGGCCCACCTGCACACGGATGCCGGCCAGCTTCGTCGTGGCTTCATACTTCTCGAACTTCCAGGCGATCGCCCACCGCGGGCTCTTGGCTGTCGTGCCGAGCCGACGCTGCTGGTCAAAGCGATCGACCTTCACCACAAAGCCATCGACCTCGAAGTCGAGATCATGCAGTTCTTCGATGAGCGTCGAGGCATGATCGATCAGGGCGTCGAGCGAGTTGAAGGCTTCTGTGCCCGGTGCCACCGGCAGGCCGGCCTGCACCGCCCAGGCGAGGAGTTCCTGTTGGGAGGCTACTCCCAGACCACCGACATCCCCCACGCCATGGCAGAAAAATCGCAGCGGCCGCGCGGCACATTCCCGTGGGTCGAGCAGCCGGATGCTGCCGGCGGCGACGTTGCGGGTGTTGGCAAACGGGGGCAACCCCTTAGCGACCTGCTCCTCGTTGAGCACGACGAGGTCTGAATTTGTCATGTAGATCTCACCCCGCACCTCGACGGTGGCCGGCGGATCATCAAGGTCGAGTCGCAGCGGTATGCCAGGGATTGTCCGGACGTTGTGGGTGATGTCATCGCCCACAACACCGTTGCCCCGCGTGGCCGCCAGCACGAGCAGACCGGCTTCGTACGTCAGCGACACGGCCACGCCATCGATTTTGAGCTCCAGCACCCATTCAAGCGGCTGTCTGGCATGGCCCTTGGCTTCCTTGACCTGCCCTTCCTCGTGGAGCAGCTTTTCCACACGGCGACCCCACGCCCCGAGATCTTCCACGCTGTATGTGTTGTCGATCGAGAGCATTGGAACGCGATGCGTGACCGAATGCAGTTCCGGCACCGGCTGATCACCGATTCGCTGCGTGGGGCTATCAAGCGAGATGAGCTCGGGATGCTTTGCCTCGAGGTGCTCAAGGTGCTTGACGAGCGCGTCATATTCTCGATCGCTGATCTCAGGCGACGCCTCTACATAGTAGAGACGGTCATGGCGACGGATCTGCCCCCGTAACGCCTCAACCTGCTGGGCAGCAGCGACGGTCATCCGTGAAGCACTCCGGAGTCAGCCTCGGCCGCACGGCGAGCCACCTCACGTTCCCGCTTCACCCGCTCACCTTCAAAATGATCGAGGGCCACAGCTCCAAAGGTGGCGATGGCAAGCACGGCGATTTGGCCGGCGAGCAACGGCGTGCCGTAGCGATCCATCAGCGTCTCGAGAGCGTGCGGTGCGGTGGTGGGGTCGGTCGGCCGGATACCCCGCAGCACCGACAGGCAGTACATGCAGGCGGTGATCGTAAAGGCAAAGCCCACGATGCCAAGCACGGGATAAAACGGATTGAAAAGCTTGCGTCGCATGCTGGGCAGTATACGCGGTGATGCAAGGTTTGGCGTTATTCCTCCAGTGCCGCCCGACAGCTTCCCTGTGGCCCAAAGCGGCGATAACCCCCGAGCCTGCCCTATGCCGCCGCAGCGCGGAAGAGTTGCCGTTCCGCAGCCGCAACGACGGCGGCCACATCGATGCCACGCATCGACTCCCTATCGGTCTTGCGGTCTTCCCATGCCGGACGCAGGTCCGCTGGCGGTTCCACAGTCACATGCCGGGGGCCGTAGGGGCCATTGCGATTGGCAGGTACCGGGCCAAAGAGCCCGACACAAGGCGTGCCGACCGCTGCCGCCAAATGAAGTGGCCCGGTATCGCTGGAGATGAAGAGCCGGGCTTGTCGGCAAACTTCACCGAGATCCTGAAGCGTGGTCGCGGGAGCCAGAATCGCCGCACCACCAGCGTCAGCCACGATCTGCTCGGCGGCTGCACGTTCGTCACCGCCACCCCAGACTACGAGCGAACGCACGCCATGCCGTTGCCGCAGTTCACCAGCCACGGCGGCAAACCGTTCCACCGGCCACAGTTTGGAGCCCCAGCCGGCCCCTGGATTCATGACCACGGGTGATGAGTCAAACCGCAGTTCCCGAAACCATTCATTCACACGGCTGCGACTGACCGGCCAGCGGGGCATGTTGAATTCGATCGCCGGCGACTTGATGCCGAGCGGTGCCAGCAGTTCACAATGCCGGGTGATGACGTGGGCGGTAGCAGGGCGGATGGCGTGGGTGTAGGCGATCCAGGCCTGTTCTCGTGACTCAGGTCTGGCATAACCGATCCGCGTGGAGCCTCCACTCAGGGCGGTAACCACCATGCTCTTGAAGAGTCCCTGCATGTCAACCGTGACCTCGGCGGCGAACGACCGCAACTGCTGTCGCAGCCACCACACGGCCCGTGGTGACTTGAGCCAACCCCGCGGCAGGCGAAAGAGATGGTCGATCGCGGAATGACCGGCCAAAACGTCGGCTGCCCGCCCCTCGACGGCCCAGCCAATGCGGGCGGTGGGGAAGGCTTTCTTCAGAGCGACCGCCGCCGGAACGGCATGGAGCACATCGCCGATAGCCGACAACTTCACGATGACGATTGAACGTGGCGCATCCATGGACAGTCTGCCAAGCCAGTCTGGGAATCCCGGAATGTCACTCCAAACCCATCCCGTGAAGCAAGGCCAGTTTCGGTGAGATTCCGGTTACGCCATGCCTGCCAGATCGCACATCACAGCCTGCGTCACCGACTGCGGACAACTCCAGACAAGAAAAAACATGGCTTCCCGGGCCAGTCGCTCGGCCGGATGCCCCTGCACAAAGCCCGCTCCCTTGCAGGCGACTAGCGCCGCCTGGGCTGCCCGCACCACCAACCGGTTGGCATCAGTCCGCAAACAGTCGCGATCCGGCTGCGTGAGGCCCAACCGGGCAGCCTCGTCAAGCCGCGCGACAAGGCTCTCGACATCGGCTGTTAGGTGCTCCGTAACCGGCAGCAGATCAGCACGCCGCGTCGACTCTTGAGCGATGATTCCGAGACTGGCCCGGATTGCCCCGATGGCCAAGGCCGTTGTGGCGAGACCACCGGTACGGGCACCGTCGCCATCGGCCGGGATGATCACGGCCGCCGGCCGCACGCCGGCCATGCGCACGGCTGACGTGCGTGACCCCGATAAGGCCAACATTTTCATGGGAGGCTCGATCATCAGTCCGCGCTCCTGCGTTTCCACCACGAAGAATCGCTGGCTTCCGTCATCGGTGGTTGCCCCCGTGACGATCGTCTCGACCGAGTCCGCTCCTGTTACCCACGGACATTCACCATCAAGCCGCCAGCCGTCGGCGTCGCATCTGGCTGACAGCGCAGCCTTGCCGAGATGCCGGCGGCTGGTAGTCAGCTGAGAAATGCCTACTGTCGTGAACACTCGCCCGCTGGCCAACGGCGGGAGCCACATCATGCGGGTTGCCAGTTCACCCCCGTCGATGATGCGACAGGCCGCAGCCCACTGCGACACCGCCAGCGCCGTCGTGAGACACGCTTCGGCAACCGCCATGAGTGCCGTGAGCCGGGCTGGTTCACTGGCGGCCTTGCCCCCCGCGTCTTCCGGTAAAAACCCCGCCAGAAGCCCCTCCTCAGCGAGGGCCGCAAAACTACCGCTTCGCCACGGCCCGACCCGCGCTGATTCCGCAGCCCGCTCACGAAGGCTGGCGTTCAGCCGGTGCAGTGCGACGGGGTCGGGCGCCCGAGCCTGCAGCGTGAACAGGGGGGGTTTTTCGTCGGCTCGCTGGTGACTCACAGACGGAGTATACTCCCGAACCTTCTGGCAGGTTTCCCACCATCTCCACATCACGCCCGGAGGATATGACCATGAGCCAGGCTGAACAAATCGCCTCGCGTTCCCCTGCCGTCCCCACGTCCATCAATGGCCCTGTCCAGGGAACTGGGCCGCTGCCGCTCCGGCTTGATGAACTCTCTCCGCAGAATCTCTATGACAAGTGCATCGCCCTGGCTCGCAACCTGTGGTGGAGTTGGCATCCCGAAGTCACCAACTTGTTCCGCGAACTTGATCCCATCCGCTGGCGTCAACTCGATCACAATCCCATTGCGCTCTTGGCTGAGTTCACCCCCGAGCGGCTCGAGGCCCGGGCTGCCGAACTGGTGCTCTACAGTCGGATCAACCAAGCCTACCGCCGCCTCAAGGAATACATGGCAGCCGACTCGACCTGGAGCAACATCAACGCCGGCGTGCTCGGCTCAAAGCCGGTCGTCTACTTCTCGGCTGAGTTTGGCATCCACGAATCGGTACCAATCTATTCCGGCGGCCTCGGAGTACTCGCGGGCGACCATGTGAAGAGCGCCAGCGGCCTCGGTATCCCGCTGCTCGCAGTCGGCCTTTTCTATAACCAAGGCTACTTTAAGCAGCAACTCGACATCGATGGCTACCAGTATGAGGAATATCTGCCGTCGCGGGTCGACCTCCTGCCGATCGAGCGGGCCATCGGTGCGGATGAAAAGTCGATCATGGTTCAGGTCGACACCCGCTCGGGGACGATTTTCGCGCAGGTTTGGAAAATGTCGGTGGGCCGCGTCAACCTCTACCTCCTCGACTGCGATGTGGAGGGCAACACGCCGGAGGATCGTGAACTCACCAGTCGGCTTTACGGCGGCGACACCAGGACCCGGATTCGGCAGGAACTCGTGCTTGGAGTCGGGGGTGTCCGTGCAATCCGCGCCCTCGGCATTGTGCCGGGCGTGTACCACTTGAACGAAGGCCATTCCGCCTTCGCCACGCTCGAAGCGGTGCGCGGCCGTATGGATCGCGACGGTTATTCGTTTGATGACTCGGTGCGCAAGGTAGCCCGCCAGACAGTGTTCACCACGCACACGCCGGTACCGGCCGGCCACGATCGCTTTGATGGCGGACTGATGGAGGAGCATCTCGGTCCGATGCGGGATGCCCTTGGCATCTCTCACGACCAGTTGATGGGCCTTGGCCGCGTCGAACCCCACAACCACGACGAGCCGTTTTGCATGACCGTGCTGGGGCTCAAGCTATCACGACGGGCGAATGCTGTGAGTGCCCTCCACGGCCATGTGAGCCGAAAAATGTGGTCCAACCTTTGGCCCTGGCGGGTCGAGGAGGAGGTGCCGATCGGCCACATCACCAACGGCGTCCATGTGCCGAGTTGGCTCTCATGGCAGATGCTGATGCTCTATGACCGAATCTTTCCGGCCGGCTGGATCCGCCGCATGGGTGAATCCGATATCTGGCAGCGCATTTATGACTGCGATCCGGGCGAACTGTGGGAAACGCACTACGCCCTCAAGAATCTTCTCCTCCAGTTCGTCCGACGTCGTGTGAGCCGACAGTGTCGCCGCCGCGGTGAATGTGATGAGGCAGTGGAGCAGGCACGCGTTGTGCTCGATCCCAACATCCTCACGATCGGCTTCGCGCGTCGGTTTGCGACCTACAAGCGGGCCGACCTCGTGCTCGGTGACCTCGAACGACTCCTCACGTTGGTGACCGACCCCGACCGACCCATTCAGATTATCTTTGCCGGCAAGGCCCATCCAGCCGACGAGCCTGGCAAGTCGCTGATTCGCAAGATTGCCAATCTCCGCCACGATGCACGGATCGGGGGTCGGGTGGTCTTTGTGGAAGATTACGACATCAATGTCTGTCGACACCTAATACAAGGTGTCGACGTGTGGCTCAACAACCCGCGGCGACCGCTTGAGGCGTCGGGCACGAGTGGACAAAAGGTTGTTCTCAACGGTGGACTCAACTGTTCGATCCTCGACGGCTGGTGGGCCGAGGCGTTTGATGGCCGCAATGGCTTCGCCATCGGTCGCGGTGAGACGCACGCCCGTGACGAAATCACCGACCGCCGCGACTCAGAGGCCCTGTATCACACCCTCGAAAATGAGGTGATTCCGCTCTTCTACGAGCGGGATTCCGACGGCCTGCCACGGACGTGGATCAAGATGATGATGAACTCGATCAGTTCATTGGCTTGGCGTTTCAGCGCTCATCGCATGGTGATGGATTACGCACGAGCCTGCTATGTACCGGCCGCCGGCGGCGGATCGTGTGACATGCACACTCGGTAATTCGGCCGCCGCTTGCTTACGCCAATGATCGATCAGTTCTTTCCCTGAGATGAGGCGAACTCGATTTCGGCCTTCCAACGGTCGATTTCCGCGATGGTGGCAGCCTGCTTGGCCTGCACCGCTTCAAGTTCTGCGGTGGCGGTTGCGAACGCCTTCTTCGCCTCCTCCACAGCTGCCTGACCGTCGTCCACTTGTGACTGAACCACCTGCAGGGCACTTGCCATCGCCTCAGCCTTGTCAGCCAGGGTCTTTTCAACTGCAGCGATTTCCGTGAAGACTGCCTGTGCCGCCTTGAGCCGCTCCTCGAGTCGCGGAGGGTTGGTGTCTGGGGTGCCGACCAGAGCGCCATTATCGACCGTGTATATCGAGAGCGTCCCTGCAAGGTCGCCCGCAAGCACACGTTGACGGTCACTCGTCACGGCTACCCGGAGCCCGATCTCGCCCAAGGCAGGAAATTCCCGCTCCTTGCCACCATCCCCTTTCCACAGGATTGCCTTCTTGTCACGGCCACAACTGGCCAATCGACCATCCGCCAACCAGCAGAGGCCCTGCACACCCCCACCGTGAGCCTGCCATTCCTTCATTTTCTCGCCCGTGCGCCGATTCCACAGCCTGATCTTGCCATCCTCACTGGCGGTTGCGAGCACCTCTCCATCGCCGCGCCACGACACAGCCGTGATGCATCCACCGTGTCCTTTGAGTACCGCGTCTTCACGGGCCCCACGGGTCTCCCAAAGAAATGCATTCCCGGCCCGATCACCCGTGGCCAGCATCCGTCCATTGGGAGAAAACTCGATCGCTGTGATCCAATCCGTATGCTTGCGAATCTCCGCCTCAATTTCGCCGTCCGCTGTGCGGATCAGCCGGACCACCTTCTGCGGACCGCCGAGAGCAACGACCCGTTGATCGGCGGAAATGTCGGCAGCGAGCACTTCGTCATACTCGTCCCCCAACTCCGTCATGCGCTGGGCAGTCACCACGTCCCAAATCGCTACGCGACCACTTTTGCCACCGACGCCCCCGCCCGCCAGAAGCAATCTGGCGTTTCTGGAGAATCGCAATGTTTTCACGTCACCGTCGGGGAATGGCAGCACCCCACGAAACTCGAGCGAACCAGTGTCATAGAGAAGAACCTGCCCCCGGCCACCGACGGCGGCCACTGAGCCGTTTGGTGAAGCAGCCAAGCCGGTGATCGCCAGCGGCCTGCTCCCATGCGATGCAACCCTCAACGACAGCCGCGGTAGACCAACAGGCGGACCATCCGGGACGAGCATTGCCTTTGGGTCAAGGGCGAGTGAAACGGCCGCCTTGCGGGCGACTGGAGCCCCCCCTTTTCGTTCGATCGCCCCCGCTGCAATCCACTTGGTGAT
>JAQBZA010000056.1 GCA_027622795.1 Planctomycetota bacterium
AGGTAGCGGCGGCCCGGCATGTCGGCGGCGAGTTCGAGCATCGGGGCGGTCACTTCCAGCGGAATGGAAGATTCGGCCGACAGTCGGCCATCAGCCCGGGCCGAAACAGTCATCGCATGCACGCCGGGCGAGGTCGTGGCGAGCGTGAGGTCGATCGTGCGGCGCTCGCCAGGCTCCAGCCGGCCGACATCGAATTCAACTTCCTTGCCGGCAGGATGCTGCACGCCATCGGGCAGTGTGCCGACGAGCACGACGCCGGTCGACGTGCCGGTACCAGGATTCGAGACCACGATCGAGGCCGTGATCTCCTTGCCGATGAGGACGGGCTCCGGCGTGGACGACTCGATCTCGAGCCCGGGCTTCGTGGAACGGGAGCGGACGGTGGCATCGGCGCGGAAGGTGACGCTGGCGACGCTGCCGATTTCACCCTCTTCCTCGGGCATCACCTCCATCGCCACCTTCGTGCCGGCGCCGGGATCGAGCGTGCCGAGCCGCCAGACGAGATCACCGGCGGTGCCGCTCGGATCGGAGGCCGGGCCGGGAGCAGCCGGCGGGGTCGTGGCGATGAGCCGCGTGCCGGCTGGCACGGTGTCATGGAGCGTCACATCATGGGCAACTGCCGTGCCGACGTTGCGAATGAACATTTCGTAGCGGGCCGGCTTGCCCACCTGCACCTCGCGGGGGCCACGCTTTTCAACAGTGATTTGCGGGGCCTGCACCCCTTCCAGCTGCGACGGTCCCGGGCGGCCATCCCCGCCGACAGGCAACGACGCTCTGAGGACATTCGTCTCAGGAACGGGTTGGGAAGACAGCCCGAGTTCTGGCTGTGGTGGTTCCCGAGTCGGTGCTGTCCGCGGGCCGGCGAGGCTCTGCGGTCCAAGACCGGCTGATGTATTTGGGAGGGGGGGCATCAACTCCGGTGGTGGTTGTCGGGCGGGAGGCTGGGCTGCAAACGCATTCGGAGTTGGCAGGTCGGAAGCCGGGACCGAAGAGGATTCTCTCGCGGGGCTGAGAGCTGAACCCGCGTCGCCAACCGGCATGGCAAGAGGTTCATCAGCCGGCTCATCGAAGCGTGGTTCAACGGAATCAATTTCAGCGACTTCGTTGGCATCCTCGGCAACCACTGGCGGGGGGGGAACGCTACTCGTTGTCGGAGTTGTGATCTCTCGGACAACGTCGTCGTCATGGGGCAGGCGAATTGGCTCGGCGAGTGGCTCGAGTGGTTCAAGATCGGTACTTGGAGGATAGCGAGAGCCGACTGGTTCGTCTGGTGGCGTTGCCACGAGAGACTCATCAATCTCGGGTGCAGTGGTTGATGAACTGGTCTCCTTGGCATCGGCTACGGGAACCGAGGCTTCGTCGGATTCTGGCAGTGGCGCCTCGATGGCATCGATCGCAGGGCTGTCGGCCTCGGTGGGGGGCTGGAGGTCTGTGGCCGTCGCCTCCGGCATGGACTCAAGATCGGCAGGTCTTGAAAACCGCGACAGGCCGCGGTCGCTTCCTCCCGTACGCACAATTCCTGTTGGCGACTCAAATGAGACAGGGCGGTTGGAATAACGATCCGTTTCTGGCTGCTCATCAGGATCGGTTGGCAACGGTTGCCGGCCATCGTGCGTCACCGGAGTTGCCTCTTCGATCGTGGCAGTCGTCGTCTCGGCGGTCATGGCCCCTGGGGGTCGGGAGGGGATTGATGAGCGGCCAATGCCAAGGCCCCACACAAGTCCGAAACCGGCACATCCACACACGCAGGCGCCGAGAATGACAGGCAGATTTGAGTGCCGTGGGGGCACGACCAATTCCTGCCGAGACACGTGGTCAGGTTCGGACATGACACGATCCTCGCAGCGATTCTGGGGAACCCGATCAATTCCCCGCAGCCAATACCACAACCAGATGCTGTTTCGGAAGGTCACTCCGACCTGCCGAGGTGCTTCCTGAGAAGCCGCTCACGCTGCGGAAAGAAGCTGGCGAAGATGGAAGTGGAACTTGCCCAGTTTGCCGCCGTAGTTGCCTGCCGAGATGGCAGCCACGTCAGGCCCAACCGCCGCCCGAATGCCAGTGACCAGCGCCCGGGCTATGACGTCCTCATCGATCCCATCGATGACAATTTCCAGGGCACATGCCACGTTGCCAATCAGCCCGGTGTCTACACGCCCGAGCAGGCTGGGGCAAAACGCGTCGTTTGTCGACGCCCGCAGTCCGTCGTAGCGGGAGCCAACTTTGCTTCCCGACCGTACAACACCTCCCGGGAAAGGGGTGATCGTGCCAGGCACGTTCTGAATGGCCTGGACGGCCCGCCGCGCCGCAGCAAGGCCCGCATCGAGAGAGGAGGCCTGAATGATGAAGTTCCCCCCACCAATCCCCTTGTTCACGCCGATCGTGTCCTCGACCAGAAACTCACCGTCCATCACCGGTACCCGCCAGAATCTTCGGCCTTCAAGGATTTTGGATTTCTCAAAACCGTCGCCAAAAAAACGGATATGGCTGCCGAGTGGGCTGCGGTCGTCGGCTGCAGGCAGGCCGTCGAAAAGGCTCACTGTGGGGCAGGTAAGGAGGCACTGTGCAGCGCGATTGGCGACCGCTTTTCCGACACCTTCCCTGGAAAAACCGAATGCCAGCACGGCGGCAGCGGGGCGGCCGTCAGGGGATTCGTCTACCGTGAGTCGCCGCTCGATTCCGATCTCGGCATCGCATCCGATCACGCTGGTGCCATACCCGCAGGCTGCTCGAAGGGCTGCCTCGAGCCAGTGGTCATCGTGGGCAGTCACAATGAGGCGAGTGAACCGCAGGCGAAATGCCTCGGCATAGGTGTCGACGATGTGTGTCGTTTTGATAAGCAAGTAGGGTTCACCCTGGGGGCGGCTTTCGCGTATCCTATCGTGCCAGGGAAGCGGTCGACCATGGCCCTTTCCAAGCGTTACGCAACAGATCGCCGACATTCCCCAGACAAGGATTTCACCGATGGCCGTGTTCTGCCGTCTCTCCGTGTGTGCCGCCACAGTCCTCGCGGCGACTGCGCTATCAGGCATGGCGGTCGCTGACATCACCGAAACCGGTCTGTCGGTCATTCCAGCCGATGCGGCGTTCGTCTCGTCCTCCTTGCGACTTCGCGAGCAGTATGACGCGCTTGTGTCGAGCAACGCATTCGCCTCGATCCGCCGGTTGCCGGCCGTAAAGCAGTTTTTCGATTCACTGGACGAACAGCGGACGCAGCCAGGCAGCCCGCTGTCGATGGTCGATACATTTCTGCAACTTCCGGAGAACCAGCAAGCGATCGATCTCCTGCGTGACATGGTCGCAACCGACACGTTCGTCTATGGCGATTCATCGTGGCTCAAGGTCGTGAAGCTGCTGAAAAAAATTCAGCAGGCACAGCAGGTGGCAAACGTCCTCGGCATGGCCGGTGGTCGTGCCTCACTCGATGTTCTCGAAGCTCTCCCGGGGGATGATGAGGCGGCGGGCACGGCGGTACCAGTGCAGCCGGTGCGGCTCCAGATGATTCGCACCGATTTCAACAACGATTTGGCCGCGACGTTGATCCTCAAGACGATCGCCGCCAACAGAGATCTGATTGTGATGCCAGATACGGTCTGGGGCTTTCGGACCATGATGGGTGATGCGGCTGTAACCCAACTCAAGCGACTCGAAACGATGCTTTCGCTGGTGACGCAATCGAACCCGACACTTACCGAATCCCTCGAGAGAAGAACGATCGCCGGTGGCGAGTTTGTGACGTTCACGTTCAAGCCGGACTATTCCCTCTTACGGGATCAGATGGTTGTCGATGACGAGAGTGAAGAAGACGTCGATGCCATCTTCGAGGCGCTTGACGCCATCGAAGTGGTATTGGCGATCGGTATCGTGGGCGACCGGGTCATCCTGTCGGTTGGCGACTCGACGGATCATTTGGAAAAACTCGTGGTATCCGGTGGGGGGTTCGAGAAGGGCCTGCTTGGCACCAAAGCGTTTGCACCCTTGAAGGAGCATGCCGCAAAACCGCTCACCGCAGTCTCCGCTGTAAGCCAGGAGATGATGGAAGTGCTAGCGCCATCGACGGCCGAAATCGACCAGTTGGCGAGCCTCGCCGACCGAATCGCAGAACAGGCGGAGTTGTCGGAAGAAGCGGCTACCGATGCGCGGAACATCCTCAAAACCATCTCGACGGAGTATCAAAAGTGGTTGCCGAACCCGGGGCCGTGGATGGCGTACTCGTTTATTGCCGACCAGGGCTACGAAGGGTACGCGTGGAATTGGTCACGGAATGGACCACTCGATGGCGCAAAACGGCTCGATTTGCTGGAGCATGTTGGCGGAGCACCTCTGGCGGCATTGGCGTTTCGTCTGCGGAACGACGTGTATGGCTTTGATGACATCGTCTCGTGGGTCGATTTGGTTCGTGAATTCGTCACAAACCACCTCGTGCCCCGGGACGAAGAGAGCGTGCAGGAGCGGCTGGCTGCCTTTGAAAAACACCTGCTTCCGCTGGGGCGGAAGTTCGTCGATATCGTTCGCCGTACCTTCAGGCCAGCCACGGCAGGAGGTCAGGTGGGCCTCGTGATTGACGGTAAGAGCAGGACAAGCCGTCTCAAGCGAGAACTGCCTCAGGCTGAGAAACCACTGCCTCTCATCGAGCCGGCGATCGTCATCGGCGTCGATGATGCAGCCCTCTTTCGTGAGGGAATGAACGACCTCTTCGCTCTGAGCGATGAGTTGGTCGATGCCGTGCGGGCCATGAGTCCCGACTCGGTGCCTGCCGACTATCGCATCGCCGAGCCCCGCAAGGAGCAAGTTGAGGGCGGTAGTGTCTGGTCTTGGCCCTTGGAAAAGAGTGGACTCGACGAGCAACTGCAGCCCGCGATCGCACTTGGCAAGGATTCGGCAGTGCTTTCGCTGGTCCCGAAACAGGCCGGTCGCTTGATCGTGGAGACGCCACTGACGACAGGCGCACAATTGACGAAATTTGAGGAGCCGCTGGCCGTGGCTGCAACACTTGACGTGGCCGGTCTGATCGAAGCTATTCAGCCGTGGGTAGTCTATGTGGCCCGATATGTTGCCGTGCAGCAGCAGGAGGGGAGTGTTGATGCGGATGATACGCTTGACGCCGATGCCGAGGATGATCGGGTCAAGGAGATCCTCGGGCAGGTGCAGGTGGTGCTTGAGGCCGCCAAGTCACTCCGTGTGGCCACTGCCGAGACAGCCGTGAAGCCCGAGGCCACGGTGACACATTGGCAGAACATCATTCGCGACATGCCGCGGTGATACCACGGATGAGAATGTCACCGCCGGGATGATCGATTCGCTCGATCTCGATCGGTGGGGCGTCTGGGAATGTCGGAAGTGGCGGGAGCCGACCCTCAGTGCCACCCACGATCCGCGGCGCGATGAACGTCCACACTTCATCGACCAGCTCGGCGTCAAAGAAGCTCCGCAACACGTTGGGCCCGCCTTCGACAAGCAGGTTGGTGTGGCGCCGGCAGCCGAGTTCTTCAAGGAGGCTGCGGAGTTGCGTGGGGCGGTCGGCCGGTGGTGCGATCCATATTTCACAACCGGCTCCGCGGAGTGCCGCCAGCCGGTCGGCCGGCGCGGCGGCGGTGACGACCACGAGTACCGGTGCCTCACGGACCGTCGCCACAAGCTGGCTCGTCAGCGGCAGCCGGGCATGCGAATCGAGGACGATCCGGAGCGGTGTGCGGACACCGATGGGTCGTGGTGTCAGGAGCGGATCATCGGCGAGGGCCGTGCCGATGCCGACGAGGATGCCGTCGATACGGCCACGGAGTTCATGAACGAGTCGGATTGAGGCGGGCGAGGAGAGCCAGCGATCCTCGCATGACCCCGTCGCCAGGGCGCCATCGAGGCTCATCGCCCATTTGGCGATGACCCAGGGGCGGCCACGTTCCACGAGCGTGCGAAAGGGCGCCGTGAGCCGCGTCGCCTCGCGTTCCAAGAGGCCACCTTCGACAGCGATGCCGGCCTGTTCGAGCGCCGCAATGCCGCCGCCGGCCACGGCAGGAAACGGATCAGGGGCGGCTATCACAACGCGGCGGATGCCGGCGGCGAGAATTGCGTCGGTGCAGGGAGGCGTCTTGCCATGGTGGCAGCAGGGCTCCAGCGTCACAAACAGCGTCGCGCCGTGGGCACGAGGCCCTGCCGCCTCGAGCGCCATGATTTCCGCATGCGGGCCGCCAAACTTGGCATGCCAGCCTTCGCCGATGATCCGCGGGTGGCCCGCGTCATCACGAATGGCCACCACCGCGCCGACCATCGGATTGGGTTCAACACACCCCTCACCACGGCGGGCCAACTCCAGGGCCCGCGCCATCGCGGCGGTGTCATGCGAATCAAACATCGTTCAGAACGCGCTCAGCCTACGGGTATCACCGGCTCGGGGGCGGAAAAATTGTCTCCTCGCGGGCGAGGATACGCCCAATGCTCGTCGAGCGTTCGCCGACCCCCTTCGCCTATGTCTTTCAGGATGACGGATCGTTTCAGGAGCTATTTGAAATCAGTCGGGGGTCCAGATCTTTTTCTCGCCGCCGCCGCCGGCCTGTTCGCCGCCGGGGGTCCAAATCTTGCCGGCCTCAGCAGGCGGCACTGCTGCCGAGGCACTCGGTGTGCCTCCCGCTTGAGTTGGCTGGCCAGGTGGCATGCCACCGCCGGCCACGGCGGAGAGATCGATCCCTGCTTCCATCAACACTTCGGCTACCGCTCCAAGCACCTGCTGGTCGCGGGCGTGCTGGCTGCGGATATGGTCTAGGAGCCGCATGATATCGCCCTGATCCCCCCGTTGGAGGCGAATCCGCAGTTCAGCCACGTCGAGCATCCCGTCGTTGGCCTTCAGTTCGGCCGCCAGCGGGCGGAGTTTGGCGATGATTGCGAGCTTGTCGTTGGTGTAAGGCACCCGTTGCTCAAGAAACCCATACGCTTGCCATGTATCGGCAGCCGTGGCATCACTGCGCGAGATGATCTCCTTCGCAGCGAGCTCGGCGGCAAGTTCAAAGCCGGCGTCAATCGACGTAACCAGGAGGCCGCGGAGTTGATCGATGTCGACCTGGCGTAGGGAGACACGGTGCCAGCGGAGTGGAGGAACCTCGTCCAGTGGCTGTTGTGACTCGATGGGAGACGCTGGAGACAGACCAAGGTCGGCACGGATGATTGACCAGGCTTCATTCATGTCGGGCCGGCGGGCTGTCGCCTCACCCTCGCTCACGAGCGCCTCAACCCGCAGTCGACCCTCAGTGTGGCGGACGGCTTCACTGGGCGTCTTCCCGAGTAACTCTGGGAGAGCGGTCTGCGGCCACTCCCGAATGAAACGGTCCCGTACCGCCACGCGCTGGGCTTCAAGGTAGGCATCAACGACGGATGGTTCACCTGCCGGGGGAGGACCCTTCGGCTGATCGGGGAAGCGGCTGCGAAACTGCGCACCGAGAAGCCAGCTCGTGGGGGCGGCGACTGGCAGGCCTTCCTGAGGCTCCTCGATGGTGAACTTCACCGCCAAGAGCATCTCAGCAACGGGAACCGCCAGGGCAACATCGGGTGCGAAGCCCTGCAGTACAGCCTCAGGCTCCTTGTCGGTTTGCCGGCCGAAAATCAGGAGTGAGCCGAGGAGACGAACGGGGCAGTCACCATCCGTGGGGCCTTCATAGATTCGCCACACCGAGTGCGGCGGTGCCGCACTCCGCTGCACCCACTCGCTTCGATTGAATGGGGCCGGTTCGCACTGCTTGTCATGCCGTAGTGTGTCTTCCAGCAGGTCGAGTGCATCGGCCCCCTGAAGGGGAAGGGTGGCCCGGGCCTGTGCGAAGAGCACCAGGGGCGAGCGGTCAGGGTCAGCCTCGGTCTCGAGCGCGATCGCCCGGCCGGTGGCCTCAATGGCATCATCAGCCGGATCGGATCGGAGTTTCGCCACGGTTAGCCAAGCTTCGGACGCTTCAAATGGCCGGGCGAGCATCTCGCAGAGGATCGCGATGTTGGTGAATACTTCTGGGCTTGACGATGCCACACCCTTCAGGCTGCGAAACAGCGTCAGTGCCTTCGACAGCCGCCACGCTTCGGCATGCTTCAGCGCCGTCTCGAAGTCCGGTCGCCAGCTCTCGTCACCCATCGGCGACACGTAGGCGACCTTTGTCCGTAACGCCGGGGGCACGCCTGATGACCCAACGATTGCTGCCAGGAGGCGATGCTCCTCATCAGAGCCGAGGTTTCGGTCGATCAGCCATTCGACAAGCCCCTGGGCAAAGCCAACGTGCCCTGACTGCGCACCGGCCTGAACGAGCGTCGCGGCAATTCGCGTAAACTCGGGTGACACGTCCTCCCCGCACCGCTCGCGAGCCTTATCGAGTTGTTGTGCCGCCTCTTGGACATTGCCGGCGACGGCGTTGATCACCGCTGCCTGACCAAGAGCGAGCGGGTTGTCAGGATGCGCCGCGAGGAAGGCCTGGTTTGTGGCGGCTGCAGCACCGTACTCCCGGGAAGCCAGTTCGAGCTTCGTTCGGGTCGTGTAAAGGCAGGCCTTGCCGGGGTGCTTGTCGCACAGCCGCTTTGTCTGCTCGAGAGCCGCGGCGATCTGGTCGCCCTCGATGAGGCGGTCGATCTGCTCGAGATCACCGACCAGATCAGGACAGCAAAACTTGATTTTCTTGTCGACACCGCCGGGACAGGGCGAATAAGGATCAATCGGCACTGGAACACGCCTCCTCACTTGAATGATTGAGATCCTGCAATGTACCAGAGCGAAAATCAGGCGGAAGCGGTCAGGAGCGGTCCTCCGTTGAGTTCATCGTGGCGACCCTTCATACTTGGAAATTCTCGTGGGAGGCGGCCCGCGTGACTGGTGATCGTCACGACTCTCCCGTATTTGCGTCGCCATGCAGCAGCCCCGCATCCTGATTGTCGATTCGGAGGGGGCAACTGGTTTGCCGTACGCCCGTCTCGTGGCGCGATTGCAGCCAATGAACATGCGGGTCGCGACAACTGCCCACGAGGCTGCTCAGGCAGTTACCGACGACGCCTGGGACGTGGCGATTGTAACGGCCCGGGTGGGCCAGGCAGCTGATGCCCTCCAGGCCACGCTCCGAGAAGCCGATGCGGGCCTTCCACTCGTGGTCATCGATGCTCAGCCGAGCATCGACACGGCCCGGTCATGCTTGCAGGCGGGTGCCGGCGATTATCTGGATATGCGCAGGGTCGATGCTGACCTTGAAGACTCGCTGGAGCGCTTGTTGATCACGTCGCGCCACAAGGCGGCCGAGTTGGTGCTTCGCAGAGTGGTCGAGAAGCCCTATTCATTCGATGACTTTCTCGGTACCAGCCCGGCCATGCAGCAGGTCTACTCGTTGATTGATCGTGTGGCTGGCAGTTCCGTCGACGTCCTCATCACGGGAGAGACGGGCACCGGGAAGGAACTTGTCGCGAGATCGATCCACCGCCGCAGCCGCCGGGCGGCGGGACCGTTTGTGCCGGTTGACTGCGGGGCGATTCCCGATGCCCTGCTCGAAAGCGAACTCTTTGGCCATGAGCGGGGCGCTTTTACCGGTGCCGATGCGCGGCGCATGGGGCTGATCGAGTGTGCTGACGGCGGCACGCTCTTTCTCGACGAAGTGGGAGAACTACCGCCCGCTGTGCAGGCCAAATTGCTGCGCGTCCTCCAGGAACGACGGGTGCGTCGGGTGGGGGCGCGGCAGGAAAATGCGGTCGACGTCCGAGTGGTGGCGGCGACATCAAGAAACATCGACGCGATGGTGACCCAGGGTGAGTTTCGCCGTGATCTCTTCTATCGGATCAATGTCGTGCGGATCGATTTGCCCCCCTTGCGGGTCCGCGGCGATGATATCGGTCTCCTCGCCGAAATGTTCGCGCATCGTGCCGCCCAGGAGATGGGCCGCGGCCGCGGAGGGCTTTCCACCGATGCCTATCAGGTGCTCAAGGGTTACCACTGGCCTGGTAATGTTCGCGAACTGCAAAATGCCGTTCGGCGGGCAATCGCGATGACCCGATCCCAGACAGCCGGTGTGGAGGATCTCCCCGACGATGTCGTGGCTGCGGCTGGGAACGGTGCCAGTGACGCCGTTGACAACACGTTGAGGGACGGGTTTTTCGCCGAGCGAGCCCGGCACATGGCCCAGTTCGAACGCCAGTATCTTACCGACCTGCTGAGACGCCACACGGGCGACGTTTCCGCGGCAGCCCGCGACGCCAGTGTTCCTCGGGGCACACTCTACCGGCTGATGAAGAGCCACAGCCTCGACGGTGCCAGCTTTCGGCGGTAGGCCGCCATCAGCTCTTTTTTCGTTCCCAGGTTTTGCCTTCCTTGTAGGCGTTGGCTCGTTCGACAAGTTCAGCGTTTTTCGTCGTCGTTATCACGCGGTCAAGAGCCTTTTGAAACTCGTCCTTGTTGGCATCACGAAGCTGGCGATGATGCGCCAACTCCACAACGCTCCTGCAGGCCGGCTCAGCCAGTGCGGGCGAGTCGAGATAGCCCGTGACAAACCTGAACGCATCGACCGTGCGAATGGCGTTCACTCTCTCAATGAGACGGGCTCGATCTTCATTGGTTTGGCACAACTGCATTGTCTTTTTCACCAGATCGAGTTTCTGGCCGTCGTTGAGGTTGTTCGATGGCAGTGGGGCGATACGGATCAGGGCACCGAGGAGCAGGGCCCGCTCGGCCGGATCCTGAGTCTTCGCTGTGAGATCGAGGAGCCGCGAGGCGACCGTCGCGTCGGGCCAGCGGGAGAGCGCCGAGAGACCAAACTTCCGCTTGGCGGCGTCCGGGCTGGCGATCAGTTCATCGACGATCGCCATCGCCCCCGGGCCGCCCACGCCGCCTAGCGCAGGCAGGAGCGTCTCCTGCTCGCTCTCAGGAGCCTTCTTGAAGGCCTCGAGGAAGATCGTTGCCGCCCTCTCATGGCCCTGATTTTTTGTGCACACGGTCACCAACGCCCGCTCGGCATCGCGACGCTCATTGCCGGCTGCGGCCTTGAGCACGCCGGCGATCAGCCCGGCCACCTGCTCCGGGCCGCCGAGCTTTTCAAGGGCCCGCAAGGAGGCCGCCCGGACTGCCGCGTCGGCATCGACGGTCAACGCCGCAAACTCCGGCAGGGCGACCCTGGCCCGTCGGTCGGCGAGGATGTCGATGAAGATCGGCCGCAGGGCCGGGTCGCCAAACTTGGCGGCATCGATCAATTCCTTGGTCGCGGCATCGCCGCGGATGATGGTGAGAGCCCGGCGCGCCGCTGCTTTTTCGGGGTCGCCGCCAGCCAGCGATCGCTTGAGCACCGCCACTTCGACCTGCGTGCCGAGCGTGCCGAGGGCGAGCACGGCCGCCGACCGCACGGCTGGATCGGTGGCCTGCAGGAGGAGCGTGGTGATGGCGGGAATCGCGGCGGCATCACCGCGATCGGCGAGCGCCCGCACCAGCTCGATCTGACCCTCGGGCGACTGCTTGGCGATCTCCGCGGCGAAGCGATAGGTGGCCGCCTCGCCCGTGGTGCCATGCCGTACGCGATCGAGCCCGATCGCGCGGAAGTCGGCATCGTCGCGGGAGAAGAGGTCGATCGTCATCGCGACGGGGTCGTCAGCGGCCCGCGAGACGGCGGCCGGGGTCAGCAGGATGGTCGCGGTCAGCGACACGAGAAGGGCGAAGGTCCGCATGGTGCAGGCTCCAGAAGGGAAGGTGTGAAGTCAGGACGCGGCAGCGACAGCGTCGGCGCAGGCGAGGATGCCGCGGGTGGCCGCCAGGTCGATCGCCTTGGCGTCGGGCTTGCCGGCCGCCGCCTTGACCAGCCCCTGATAGATGGCCAGCGCATCGGCCCGCTTCCCACCGGCCAGAAGCCCCTCCGCACAGGCGAGCCGTGCATTGACGATCGCCTCGCCCACGCCCTCGGCGGCAAAGGGGTCGGCAGCAGCCAGAGCCTGATTCGCCTCTGCCGACTGGATCGTACCGAGGGCATTGGCAGCTGGGATCGCCAGCATCGGTGACCCCTTGAGAAGTGTCGTGAGCACGGTGACGCAGGCCGTGTCACGGCGGGCAGCGAGTGACGATATCATGCCAACTTTGAGGGTGTCACTCACCATGCCAAGGGCCTTGTTGAGGGCAACGCCCGCCTCGGGGTCGGCAATCCGCTCAAGGGCAAAGCGGGCCATGTGGGAGTGGTCGGCGTCACCAAGCAGGGCGGCCAGGGCAGGGACGCTGGCGGCAGTGCCAATCATCATCAATTTGCGGCAGACGTACTCCTTGGCGGCGCGACTTGAGCCCCCACTGAGCAGTCCGCTGAAACGTGACTCAAGCCCCTTCCGAAGCGCCGGATCGGCATG
>JAQBZA010000057.1 GCA_027622795.1 Planctomycetota bacterium
GTGGCGGCGTCAACGGCCTCGATGCGGCCGGCGGAGTCACCGACGATGACGGCTTCACGATCGCCGTCTTCGAGATGCACCACCAGCGGTGAGGCATCGACACGTCCCCGCATCGGATGCCGCCACCGTTGCGAGCCATCAATGCATGAAAAGGCCTCGATCGCCCGGCCGCGGGAGCCGACGATGGCCAGATCGCGGGCCACTGCAGCGCTCGAGCGATAGGCCCGCCCCTTCACGCCGGTCGCAGTCTTCCAGGCTTCGCGGGGTGGTGCGATGTCAATGCCATAAAAGATGCCTCCCTCGCTACCAAAGAAAACCCGTCCTTCATGGGCGGCTGGCGTCGTGCCTGTGGGCCCGTCGATCGACACGGCCGCTGTCTCCTTGCCTGTCGTGGCGTCGATGACGTGGAGGCTGCCATCACACCCCGCCACGAACACCATGCCACCGGCCACTGTCGGTGAGCAGCGAATCTGGTCGGCGATCTCGTGGGTCCAGACGGCGGTGCCATTGGATAGTCGCAGACAGGAGAGAGTGGCGTCCTGCGATCCGATCAGTACCCGCGGCCCATCGTCAGAAGCCATGATCGTTGGGCCTCCGGAGATCTCGGCCTCGGTGCAGTATTCCCAGTGGAGTTTTCCGGTTTCGCGATCGAGAGCCCGCACGGTCCCCTCGGCATCACCGCCCACCACCAGAGGCAGGGCTGCGTCCGTCGAAACGGCCGCCGCCGCCGGGAAGCCGACATCGGCCTTGAATGTCCAGCGGGTTTCACCGCTGTCGAGTGCGACTGCATAGAAGGTGCCATCGAGATCACCGACATAGATCGTGCCGGCGGCAATCACTGGCGTCGCCTCGAAGGCCGTCTTGTCGACTGTGCGCTGCCAGCTCTCGACAAGTGGAAACGAGAGCCGGGCCACCGACCGCCCCGTGCCGGTAAGCGTACCCCGCATCATCGGCCACGCATCGGTGGGTGCCTCGTCGAGGCCGGTGGCCACGGCCCCGAGGCCGCAGACCAGTGCGATACTGACCGCTGTGTTCGTGAACAGATTCATCGAGCGGCCTCGTAGAGGGCAGCCATGTCAGCGGCCGTCACGGGCCGCGGGTTGAAGCCGGCGGTCCACTGCAGTGCCGCCGCGGCGGCGAGTCGGGGTACGTCGGGGGGGGAAATCCCGATCCCGGAAAGCGAGGTGGCAAGTCCGCCATCTTCAAGCACTGAGACGAGCCAGTCGGCCAGCCAGGAACCGGCCGCTGCATCGTCAAGGGTTGGGAGAAAAACACGGACAAGTTCTGCGTAGCCCGCCTGGCCAGCGGCGGCATTGAACCGCACGACATGCGGGAGCATGAGGCCCACGGCCTGACCATGCACGACGCCATGGTCAGCCGTAAGGGGATTTGCACACGCGTGGGCGGCGCCAAGCATCGCATGCTCGATTGCCAGCCCCGCCCAGGCCGCCCCGAGTTGCACTGCTGCCCGGGCCTCGCGATCGCCGGGGGCAGCGAACACCCGCGGTACGTTGGCAGCCAACAGCCGCCACGACTCGCGGGAAAAGATCCGCGAGACGGGCGTCGCGGTCCGGCAGACGTGGCTCTCCAGGGCATGGGAGATGGCATCGATCGCCGTGAGCGCCGCGACACGGGCAGGCTGGGTGAGCGTGAGATCGACATCGAGGATCGCCACGCGAAACGCCGCCCGTGTGTCGCCGCAGGCCATCTTCACATGCGTGGTGGCATCGGTGATGAGGGCAAACGATTGCGTCTCACTGCCCGTGCCGGCCGTCGTCGGCACGGCGATGGCCGGCAGCATCGGTCCTCGATCGGCCGGCGCCTTATTGCGGCCCCAGTAGTCCTGCATCCGCCCGCCAAAGGAATGCAGGAAATTGATCCCCTTCGCGCAGTCGAGTGAACTGCCACCACCGATCGCGACGATCAGGTCGGGCTGCACCGCGAGGGCCACTGCAGCGCCGGCGTCGGCATGCTCCGTGGTCGGGTTCTCACCGAAGCAGTCGAAAAGCGTGCACGCCACTCCCACGCCTTCGAGCGCCGAGATACCTGCCGCCGCATGGCCGGCTTTGACGACCCCCGGATCGCTCACCACCAGTGCCCGTGTCGCGCGGAACTCTCGTGCCAGTTCCCCAAGCCTACTGAGCGTGCTGGGCCCGATGATGAGTCGCGTGGGAGCACGAAACACATATGGCTCCAGCGGATGTGCGGATGGCAATGTCATGTTCGTTAGTTCAAGTGGGCTGTTCCACAGCAACCGTTCTCGTCACGACTCGCGACACGGCCTGCTGATACCGGGCGTCGTTTCACGTGGACAAGCCGCCAGAGGCCAGTCGAAATCACTGATCCAAGGGAAGAGAATAGGCCGGTTGTGGCTCCATTCACAAGCGTTTCCCAGGGGAGCGGTCGCGTCGTGACCCGCGGCGGCCGGCAGAAGGTTGCCGGGAAGTGGTTGGCTGACCTATCCCGCCGAACTCATGACATCGAAACCCGTTCTCGTACCTGCCTCGTTTGCGGCACTGCCTTGCAGGGTGTCTTGGGAAGCTTGTTTTCCTTGCTGGGGATCAGGCCAGGGGCCGGTCGGTCATTGCGGATTCGCTGGAGTTCCTGCCAACATCTTAAACCGGAAAATCGCCGCGGCAGGTCTTTTGGGCAGGTGGAAAGTATATCTATTCATCAGTTCCGCTCCGGTCCGCACTCCTTCATCGCCATCAAAGTCTTCAATTGCGTAAGGTTGTTGAGGACTGAGGCCGTGCAGCCTCACGGTGAGCGATTCGTTCTCGGCTTCTGGTCGGCGGAAGGCTTGCACGACGCCTTCATTCAAATCGGCACGGTGGAACTGCCACGCGATCCACGAGTTCTTGTCGACGGAACACCGGTGCCCTGCCATGGCAACCACGAGGAAAGACCATACGTCTGTGCCTGATTGCCCTCGTTCTGAAGCGGTTCTTTCGCATACGCGGCCACCGACCAGTCGCTCCGTAAGAGCGGCACGGCGCGGCGCATTGTTTCCAGGTCGTTGCGTCGTCCACCCGACGCACAGGAGTCGATCCGCAGATGGGGGTGGCGTTGCCGCAACTCATCCCAGAACGCGAGGTGGCCCTGCACGTAGAGATTCTCCGTGATGCCTTGCCGGTCGGGCGCGTCGTGCTTGCGCCAGGCAGTGCCGTAATTGCTGCCGTTCAGGTCCTCGCGATACCAGTCAAGCCCCTGCGATTTCACCATGGCGTCGAGGTGCTCGATGAGCCACGCGAGCACCTCGGGGTCGCCGAGGTTGAGCACGTCGCCCGCGCTGTTGCCGGGCAGGAGCCACTCGGGATGATTCTTGCCGAGCCACGAATTCGGGTCACCCACGCGCTCGGGTTCGAACCACAGTAGGAACTGCATGCCGTTCGTGTGCGCCTTGTCGCTGAAGGGTTTGAACCCCCCCGGGTATTTCGTGGGGTCCACCTCCCAGGTGCCCGTGTTCAACCACGCTTTCTTGTCCGTGAAGGGGCCGTTGCTGCTGGGATACCAGGTCTTCAGTCCCCCTGCGTCGCGCCAGCAGATGTCTGGCCGGATACCCGCATCGAGGTAAGCCTGCACTGAAGGCCAAGAGGCGAGGGTGCCATCCACCCAGACCGCCGCAGTGGGTGGCTGGGGCCGCCCCGCGACCCGCGGCAGCACATGCGAGAGATACCATGAGCGCCAGATGTTCTGCGCTCGCACCACGTCGTCACCCAGCCAGAACAACAGCGTGATTGACGGCGTGCGAATTTCTTCGCCCGGCTTCAATACGAGACGCGTGAGTTGCTGCCCCGCCCGCACACGCAGTCCGCGATCGCGATCGCGCGTGAACGTCGCTTCCCACTGCCCCGGCCAGCCGACCGCGAGAATCATGCCGCCGCCAGGCCGTTGCAGATTCCAATACGGCCAACCATCCGGTCCGTCCGACGATTTGCCCGACACTTTGTCGCCCGCAACCGGTGGCGAACAGCGCTTTACGGCATCCGGCCCGAGCTTGAGCGCATATGGATGAAAACTTTCTGCCATGCACGAGTCACCCCGCACACCGCGTAGCACGAACTCGCCTGCCTCCTCACGTTCGAACCTCACGTCGAGTCCCTGGATGTTTTCGAGGAGGGCGGTATCCTCCTGGCCCGTGTTTTTCAGCCACAGCGTCCACTCCACGACGGGAAAGTCCGCATACTCCATCACGACACAGCGTAATTGCAGCCTAGTTTCAGCGTCGGTCCATACGAGCGTGTGCTCGTGACGCCGAGCGTCCAGCGTGCGGCCTCCCCGGGTGACCTTCCATTCCCCAAGAAGCCCGGAAGACAGTTTCCCATCGTACGAAAAACTGAATGGGGCTTCCGGATTGTCTGCTAGAAGTGTGTCAAGCGCCCACTCTTTCGCGGTTGCCAGTTCGCTCTTCGTAGGGGACTCAGCGACCGCTTGATTTCCGGCGAGCATTTGAGCCAGCAACAGGGCAAGAATGAAGCGGTGCGTCTGCTTCATTTCACGTACCAAGCCGTCACGAAATGCGCTGCGCAGGCGATGCGGACCAACGACATGTCGGCCCCTTGATCGATCGTCTAACCGTTCAATGATGAGCCCCAACCGCTTCGCTCACCTGCAAGGCCCGTGAGCGATAGAGAAAGTCGATGATGTTGCCCTCGTGCGGCTGCAACCAATCGAGCTTCGTGGTCGGGATCGGCCCGAGGTTGAGCCGGTCGATGTGGGTGGCGTCGATGAGATGTCTCTGAAAGGCATCGTCATCAGTGATCGCCGAACAGACGAGCGTCGGCCCGATCGCCTCGAGCATCTTCGCCTGCGGGCACTCGACCACGCTCACAAACGGAAACATGTATTCCGCCTTGGCGATCTCGGGCTCGGGAGTCGCGCAGTGCGCCACCGTGGGCCGCAGCCAGCCGCACCGTTCGCCCTCAACGAACCGGGGGCCGTAAGGTTCCGTCGCGTGCGTGACACCGGGAGCCTTTAGATGCCCTTCGATCTGCCCCCAGATCGCCTTGGCCGCCCCCGGAATCGTGAAGGCCGCGAGCTTTGCCTCGGGGTCCTGCGGCGGCTTGACGTCAATCGGGCCGAGCCGGGCAGCAAGGGCCTCGGCGATGGCCTTCGTATGCCGGCTGGCGTAGATCGCCGAGGCGTTGATGCAGCCGCGACCGCTGTTGATCGCCACGCTCTCGGCCATCATGTCGAGGTGGTCCTCCCAGTCGTCTACGCAGTCGTCGCCGAGGATGATCTTGGAGAAGCCCGGGCCATGCACCTGCACCCGCGGGTTGCCGCGATACTGCTCGACCGTTTTCGCGCTGCCAAAGATCATGCTGCGGCCGCAGGCGGCAAGAATTCCGGCACCGACGTCGGTGGCGCCTGGATAGAGCCCGATCGCCTCGGCAGGAATGCCGGCCTCCACCATCGCGGCGGCCATGCGATAGGGCGTCCAGGGTTCCTGACTACCAGGCTTCATCACGAGGCCCACGCCGAGGGCGATCACCGGCAGCCAGAGCGTATGCACACCGGGTGAGTTGGAAGGGAGCACAAGCCCGAGTACTGGCGACTGCGCCTGGTAGCTCACCGTGACGCCGCGGTGTTCGACACCATACCCCTTCCAAAAGATGGCAGGATCGAGGCCACGGGAGAGGGCGTCGAGCATGCGATCCATGTTCGAGAGCACGAACAGGTTTTTCTGCATGTTGGCCCGGGAGAGCGATTCCGGGAGCCCAGTCGTGGCCGACTGTTGCTTGACAAAGTCGTCAGGTGTCTGCTGCGCATCGCCAATGGTGAGCGTGCCATGAGCGTACAAATTGCCGGCGGTCTGGAGCCGCTCGACAATCTCTTCGGCGTCGATCGCAAGCAAAGCAGCCCGGGCCTGAGCCGCTTTCTGTAGATCGCGACCCACGATGGCCCCACCCACCTGGCTCACTTCGGCGATCGGTTCTCCGGTCATGAAGTGAACGAGCGTTTCCCGCTCGAGTGACTCATACGGTTTGCCAAAACGCCAGGCAGGAAGGTGCATCAGTAAACTCCTACGGTTGTTGTTGCAGCGAGGGCGCGGAACGGACGCACGCCGCTGATGCCGTCCCACGGGTATTTCACATAAGGAAGCTCCCGCTCCCCCTCGTCTCGTTCGAGAAAGCCGGGTATGAATGTTTCTTTCGTGAGTGTGGTGAGACGAACACGGCCCGTGCCGCCATAGGGAACGACCTCGTCGGGATTGTCGAAGTCGACCACTTCGATGACAGCGCGGGGCTGAGGAGCATAGTAGGCGATGGTATAGCCGTCGGCCGGCACCACCGGCCGGGACGCCGCCAAGCCCATGAGGGTGTTGCCGTAGGTGGGAGTCATAAAAGCCCCATCAAGGAGTTCGTCGACCGCGAAGCGGGTCCACTGCGGCGTGAACTCGGTGCCACCGGAAAAGATACCGGTGATGCCCACCTTGCCGATCGTCGTGCCCTTTTTCTCGAGCGCCAGTGCCAGCGACTCAAGCAGTTTCGGCGTCGTGAACATGCAGCGAATGTCGTGGCCCGCCTCCAGGATCGTGATCGCCTGGTCAATACAGTGCTGCTTGTAGGCCTCGAGATGCTCCATCCAGCCCTTCTGGATCAGCTTGATGACCCAGCGGGGATCAAGATCGACGCAGAAGCAGATGCCACCTCGATGCTGGGCAAGATGCTCGATTGAAAGCCGCAGCCGGCGTGGCCCCGACGGCCCAAGCATCAGCCAGTTGGCCCCCTTCGGAAAATACTCCTCTGGGAGCGTTTCGCTGAACATTTCGTAGTCGGTGCGGAAGTCGCGAGAGTTGTACCGTGACTTCGGGATGCCGGTCGTGCCCCCGGTTTCAAAAACGAAGGCCGGCTGGTCGGCCATTCCCTTCGGCACCCAACGGCGAACCGGCCCGCCCCGCAGCCACTCATCTTCGAACGGAGGAAATTTTTTCAAATCATCGAAGGACCTGACTTCGGTGAGTGGGTCGAATTTCAAGGACTTGGCGTAGTCCAGCCAAAATGGGCAGCCGGTCGTTTCGTGGAAGTGCCAGGCGACGGTCTCAACAGTGTGGGCGTCGAGGCGTTCACGGGCCGTTCGCACGGCGGTATCGCTGGCGACTTCAAAGACAGGAGCGGGCACTGACGGGGAACTCAACGTGGTCATCCGATTGGATTCCTGGAAGGGGGACATCGTTTCAATGGACGGAACGGATCAGGACGGATTCGGTCGCATCATTGTTCAGCGGCCGACCCGGGTTGCTGAGGCGGAGCGCCGAGTTGCCCGAAAAGCTGCAGCACACCGTTAAAGTGCGCCAATCGAGGCCCGTAACGATCGATGAATTCACCGAGCGCGTACTCGCTGTCGACATAGTCTTCAGCATTTTCGAACGCCTCGCGGGCGACGCTGGCAAGGAATTCGGTATGCACTTTTGCCAGCGACTCAGCAGCCTGGCGGCAAGAAACTGCCAACTCCGGGTTGGCATCCCGCCACGCTTTGAGTTCGGCCGTTCGCTGTCGCTGTTGTTGCGAAACTTGGTTGAGGAGTTCACCGAGCAACTCACAGCTCTTGTGCTGCAAAGCGACCATGTCACGGAGCAGGCGATTCGTCTCACCGGCATCCCCAGAAAATTGGGCAGCCTCGGCCGCTGTGCTGCCGACGGCTGAGATATCAATTTGCGTCGTGTAGGACGGCAGGTTGGACATTGGCGCCTCGGATGTTTCTGTATGGTAGGCAGATGCGAGAATAGTTTCCAACGATCCCCCTGCTGGGCCCGCATCACCAGCCCAAGCGTCAAGGTTTTCGCAGATTTTGGCTGTTGCCCCGACAGGAGGAAGCGGCTGGCGCACCTCCACCGAGGCGCTGCGGGGTGCTCAAGTGGCGGCAGGGAAAGCCCGATGCTTGGGCAGGAGCCACCGCGGGCAGGGGGCGGAAGTTCGTGAGGTTTTTGGAGCAGCCGGCGGGAGCGTCGGCGGATCGTTCTTCATGGAGCAGCAGACGCAGGGAGCAACGGTTTTCGGTTTCCTGACCGCCCTCGACTCACCGACGCATGGGGTGTTTGGGGGGTATCTGGTGGTGGATGCCATTGGACGGCCAATCGAGTTTCACTGCACAGCGCCGGTGAAAGTGTCACGCGCCCAGCAGATTCTTTACGGGGCGTCACTCCCGGGGCACCTGCACGGCCAGCAGATCGGGGCGGCATTGCTGGCCGAGGGATCGGTGACCCCGATCGTGGTGCTTACCGACCACAACGCCATGCTCTCAGTGCGGCAACACACACCACTTCCGGTGGCCCTCGTGGGGCTCCGTAGCGAAGCTGCTGAGCCTCCGCCCGGCGTCTTTGCAATGGGGGATGTCTATGTGTGCCCGCCTGCCGGCAGCGCGGATGATACCGATGCTCTCCGGCAGCACCTCGATCATCTTCGTGTAGCTGTCGACCTTACCGAACCCTTCGAGCGAATCCGTGCGGCGATTGAGGAAGCGCAGCGCCACTAAAGCCCTTCTGCAGAAAGCCGTCATGCTCGATCCCCGCGGCAACGCCACCGTACGCTCGCTTTCCGCGGTCGATCTTCAACTGACGACTCGTGGGATCACCAGCCAGCGTGTGCCACGCATCGCTCCCGTGCAGGCGGTACGGCTTCCACTCGATCGGGTGCGGCCCACCGTGCTGCGTGTGCCGCTGCTCGATGCGCGGCCCCGCGTAGTCAGCCACCGGTTTCCTCGGCCGACCGATCCTCTGCTACCGCCCGTGACTCGTCCAGTCGAGCAGCAACAGCCGAGCGACGCTGTTGAAAATTGTGTCATGGGTGATATCGCGGATAGCCATGGAGCGTCCCAATCGCGGCGGCGGACGCGGATCGCACCGCCGGGCGACGTCGTCAAGCTTTCCGAGCGGCTCTTCTTCGTGCTGCAGCCGGACCTCGAGACGACGCTCCAGGCGAGCCAGCTCGAGTTTCCCCGGGAGCCATTTCCCTTTCAGCTCGACGGTATGGCCTTTCTCATGCCGCGACATGGCGCGATCCTGGCCGATGAGATGGGGCTCGGCAAGTCGATGCAGGCGATTTCGTCGCTGCGGCTCTTGGTGCGCAGCGGGCAGGCGCGGCGGGTGCTCGTCGTCTGCCCGAAGGGACTCGTCTCGAACTGGGCGCGTGAACTCGCCGACTGGGCCCCCGAACTGGTCGTGGCGGTGATCGAGGGGGATCCGCTGCGGCGGCGTTGGCAGTGGACGCTGCCCGACGTGCCCGTGAAGGTGGCCAATTACGAGGCGGTGGTTCGTGACCGCGAGATGATCGAGGAGCTGGGGCTTTCCTTCGATCTGGTCGTGCTTGACGAGGCGCAGCGGATCAAGAACCGCTCGAGCAACACCCATCAGGCCGTGGGCGGGCTGCAACGCGGCCGCAGTTGGGCGCTCACGGGCACGCCCGTGGAAAACTCGGCCGAGGATCTCGTCGCCCTCTTCGACTTCATCGCTCCGGGGCATGTGAATGACCGGATGACGCCCAAGGCGCTCGGCGCCGCGGCGGCCGATTACGTGCTGCGGCGGACGAAAGACAAGGTGCTCACCGAGATGCCTCCGCGCATGAATCGCGACGAGCGGATCGAGCTCACGCCGGAGCAGCGGGATACCTACCGCCGCGCGGAGGAGGAGGGCGTGCTGCGGCTCTCCGCCCTCGGGAAAGAGGCGACCATCCAAAACGTCTTTGAACTCGTGTTGCGGCTCAAGCAGATCTGCAACTTCGATCCACCGACGGGGGAGAGCGCGAAGCTCGACTGTCTCACCGCCGAGCTCGAAGAGGTGCAGGCCAGTGGAAAGAAGGCGCTTGTCTTCAGCCAGTGGGTGGAGACGCTCGGACGGCTCGAAGGAAAGCTGGCCCGGTTCGGGGCGTTGCAGTACCACGGCGGCATGTCGACGGTTGCCCGCGACGAGGCGATTCACCGTTTCAAGCACGATCGACAGCACTCCGTGTTGCTGCTTTCCTACGGCGCCGGCGCGGTCGGGCTCAACCTGCAGTTTTCGCAATATGTCTTTCTCTTCGACCGCTGGTGGAATCCGGCGATTGAGGATCAGGCGATCAACCGGGCCCATCGCATCGGGGCCGCCGGAGCGGTGACGGTCACCCGCTTCCTGTCGGCCGACACGATCGAGGAGCGGATCGACGAGGTGCTCCGCCGCAAGCGGGATCTCTCCGAACTGATCCTGTCGCAGGCCGAGGCCCCGGCTGCCCGCGGCCTCACCGCGGCCGATTTGTTCTCACTCTTCCGGCTGCCGGCACCCGGCCGCGCGGCCGCCTGAGCGGCCGATCACGTTTCATCGTGAAGACCGGCGCGGGGTAGATGCAGCAAGCCGACTGACCTCGGCGACGCCGTCGTCGCGGGCGATCCAGATCCGGGTGGCCCCGGTGGGGGTGATCCGGTGGCCGCCGGTGAAGGAGCCGAAGGCGGGAAGCACGAGCGTGGCCGGCTCGGTCACGAAGCACCGATCGGCGATCCGGTCGCCGCTTGGCGATCGGATCGAAACGGTGGGGTGGAGGTGACCACCGATCGTAAACAGGTCGCGGCCGGCCGCAGCGATCGTGGTGGCCGGCTCGTGGACGAAGCGAAGCGGCGGCTCATTGAGTTCCGTCACGATGGCGTCGATACCGAGCGATGCCGGCAGCAGCCCCAGTGGTCGGTCGTGGTTGCCCAGCACGAGGACGACTTCAGTTTCCGCCAGCTTGGCCCGGGTCGCGGCAAACTCGGCCTGCACCTGATCCGTGCAGCCGGTTCGCGCATGAAAGAGATCGCCCAGGATCAGCAGCCGCCGCACGGCATGCCGCGCAACCAGATCCGTGAGTCGCGCGAGATCCCGCTGGGCGGAGCCTTCGGGGATCGGGATGCCGGCCTTGCGAAAGGTCGCCGCCTTGCCGAGGTGCAGATCGGCGATGAGCAGCGTGGCCGAGGCGGGCAGCAGCGCGGCCCGGCCCGGCAGCAGCATGATCGCGGCGTCAGGGTCGGTTCCGATCTTCATGGCCCACCAGTATGACGAAGCCGGCTCATGCCGGCGCTGCGGCAGCCTGTTCCAGTTCGGTCGCCATCGCCGTGATCCGTTCCAGCCAGCCCTGCGTGGTGAGCCGCGACTGCACGAACGCCGCCCAGATCGGAAAGGCCAGCGGCGAGATGCGCGGCGTTTCGACAACGCGAATCTCTTGGGCACCGATGGCGTCGAGGGCCTCATGCAACCGCTGAAACTCAAACTGCTGCTCGAGCACCTCGCGGCGGGCCTGGGCGAGGAGCATGTTGTCGCCGTCGTGTTCGAGGAGCACGTCGTAGAGCAGACCGGCCGAGGCCTGCGTTTGCCGACCGGTACGGCCGGCCCCCGAGATGAGCCCCGCCACGCGGGCGATCTCGCGAAAGTGACGACGGGCCATCTCGGTGCCGTTGAGGCAGGCGAGCAAATCTTCCAGCAGGTTGGCGGGTGAGAAAAGCTGCCGCCAGGTTCGCTCGTCGTAGGCCAGCGGCTCACGGCCCGAGAGTTCGAAGCCCCAGTCGGTGGCGGCAAAGGTGAGCGTGGTCGGCCGGCGGCTGGCGATCCGCCAGGCGACCAGGGCCGCCAGGCCCTCGTGCACGAGCCGCCCCGCAAACGGAAAGACGAAGGTGTGATGGCCGTCGCGGCCCTGCCACTGTTCGATGAGCAGCGTGTCGTGGTCGGGGAGGCGGCTCCAGGTGGCCTGTGTCTGCAAGAGCGGCAAGACGGCCCGCGCCTCGGCCGGGATCTTTGTGGCGTCGCCATCGCCGGCCGCGCGTACCAGGTCGAGCACGGCGGAGGAGAGCAGGGTGGAGAGGGGCATGCGGCCGCCGTTCCACCGCGGCACCTGCAGCGTCGCCGACCCACGGGCCCGCTTTACATAGGCCGTGAGGCCATCGAAGCGAAAGAGAATCAGCGGCTTGCCGGCAAACAGAAAGCGATCACCTTCATTGAGTCGCGCGATGAACGATTCCTCGACCGTGCCCAGCCGGCCGCCCCGCAGCCATTTCACCTCCACCGTGGCATCGGCGGTGATCGTGCCGATGCTCATGCGGTGTTTTCGCGAGATCGCCTTGCTGGCCACATACCAACGGCCAAACCGCTCGATGATGCGGGCGTAGTCGGGATAGGCGGCCAGTGCCGGGCCGCCGTGTGCCGCGAAGGTGATGGCCCACTGCCAGGCGGCGTCGTCGAGCGTGGCGTAGGCATGGGTGGAGCGAACTTCGGCAAGCAGGTCGGCCTCGCGAAACCCACCGCTACAGGCGACCGTGACGATGTGTTGGGCGAGACAGTCGAGCGGCGCGATCAGCGGCCGCCGGGG
>JAQBZA010000058.1 GCA_027622795.1 Planctomycetota bacterium
GCCGGCGGCGACTGCCGCCGGCACAAGAAATTCAATGAATTCAAGCGGCACATGGGCGACGGCAAACCGCATCATCTCCGTCACGCGGACGATATCCTGATCGATATCGACCTGCGTGCGGACCGAGGCATCGACGCGGCGTGTGAGAAACCGCCGCTGGGCTTGGAAGAGGCCATCCGTGCCGTCCAATCGATAGGCCAACGCGAGCCGCTCGGTCTCCGTTCGCACCGGGGCGGGAGCGATCTGACGAACAAGCCCCCGGATCGCGGCCGTGTCGGGGATCAGTTCGATGTCTGTCTCACTGGTGATCAGCACTGCCGCCGGCCCGAGGAGGCTCGCCTCCGGCATCGGAAATCGCCACATGACCTGCTCGGCCGCGGCGTCGATCGGTCGGCTGCACCGAAAATCAATTACCGAGTCACCGGTCAGGCTCTGTTGAAAGGGAATGATCAGCCGCTTGCCATCGGTGGTCACCGCCATCGCATCGACCAGGCCGATCGGCCCAACATCCTCGATATCCCACCCATCAAGCGCTACGACCAACCGTGAGGCGGCAGCCCCACGAACACTCACGCGCAGCCGTCCATCAAGCGTCACTCGTGATGCCCCGACTCCATAGCGATACTCCGGTTCGATGACAACGCGACTCCCCCGTGGCCGGACCCGCATCGGCAATGACGCAGGCTGAGAATCGTAGGCGAACGAGGCCACAAAGCCGGGCCGCCGCGCCGCCGGTGGTGGATCAATGCGGCGGTTGAAGCGAACATCGTCCCACTCGATCTGCCAATCCCCTTCCACCATCACGCTCACTCGTCCCCGTTGTCGCCAGTCGGGAATGCCAGCGACTGAAAAGCCGAGTGGATCGAACGGCGTCCGCCCCGACGCATCGATCGTCTGCTCGCATTCGAGGCCGACGCTCGCTCCTCCTGTCGAGTCGCGATCGACTTGGACGACAATTTCCGGAGCCTCCACCGTTCCCGACCGCTGCTGCAGGACGGCTGGCTCACGAACACGCCGCAGTGTACTGCGCGCCGGCAGGCGAATACGCAGCGTGGGGGTATCGATCGGCAGGCTTTCAAGTCGGAGGGTGGCCTCCGTGATGGCCGTCTTGCCATCCATCCGCACGAGGCTCTCCACCATCACGTCCGGAACGGCGACAAGATTCTGTTCTGACGCGCGCCGGTCACCAATCCGCACCTCGAGTCGACCTGCCGCACCGACAACCGTAACCTGCGTACCCTCTGCTTCGTCGTCGCTGTTTGGTTTCACAACCGGTGGCAAGGAGGCCGGTCGCACTGTGACCGCAGCGTCGGACCGCGGGGTGCGAATTTCCACACGCGAGGCCGTGGCCGGCGGCACGAGAAGCATGATCGTATCCAACTGCGTTGAGGATTCGACAGGAACCCCACCGGGCACGATGACGGTATGACGCACCTCCTCGTCGGAGTCGGCATTGAACCAGACTCGCGGAGTCGAGGGCTCCGCCGCGCCGCCAGCGGCAAAGAACATCTGCCCCGGCCCCTCGTGGACTGGAGCACCGTTGATGAGAAATCCCTGCAAATCAATCGGGACGCTCACCCATCCGGCCCGTACCTGCCGCACTGTCAGGCGAAGTTCGGCGGGGCAGGTCCTCATGACGGCCGTGGCGCCGGTCACCGGTTCAGGCAGCGTGACCACAATCGAGATCGATTCCGTCACGGCAGCCGGCGGCTCAGGGAGACCAGGGAGGCCATCCCGCAGCCGCATCAGTTCGATGAAATCCCGGTATCGAAAGCCAGGAACAGGCACGAGGCGGCCAGCATCATCACGAAGATAGAACAGTTCCGGCGCAACTTCGTTCACGGTGTTCACGGGCGGCGTTGCTGCCGCGGGGACAGGATCTTGGACCCCCGTCGCGGCCGCCGGATTGGATGTCGGTGGGGCGGGGCCGATTTCTGGGCCCGGCACCGGCACATCAACGACCGCGTCGGGAAGGGGCGGCGGGCTCGGCTGGGCGACCACTGAAGCCACCATTACCAGCCAAGCGATGGCCCCCAAGAGCAGTCGATCGATACATCGTGTGGCCCGGGTCACGTGGAGTGCCATGCCTCGGCGGCGGAGGCTCCGCCGACCTTACCGATTGCGTGAGTGAAGAAAACCGTACTGCGCCCACCTGAAGCCTAGCACGCCCGGGAAAAGGAGGCGATTTTTCCCCAATCGGCACGTCCCGCACGACTGTTACATTCTGGCGATGGGGCACAGCAGTCGTTGCAACGCGACAAACAGGTCTTTCGAGCTGGCGGCGATGAAGGCAGGCCGTTCGAGTGACACCAGTGCTGGTTCTCCTGAGAGCCCCGGCTCCTCACCGTCCCGAACAAACGGCCCGATGAGCGCCCCTGCCTCACGGGCAATCAGGAGTCCGGCAGCGACATCCCAACTGGCGATTTGTCGGACCCAAAATGCATCCAGACGGCCACACGCCACATAGGCCAGATTGATCGCGGTTGAACCCGTTCGCCGCACCGAGTGAACATGCGGGATGACGGCCAGAAAATCGGCAACAGCCTGGGCATTGGCCGAGACATGCGGCGGAAAGCTCACCGCCACAAGCGCTGCGGTCGGATCCCGTTCGCCGCTCGCCGCGATCGGTCGCCCGTTGCAGGTCGCTCCACCTCCGCACCGAGCCGTGAAACACTCGTCTCGCTCAGGATCGTAAATGGCGCCGACCAACAGGTCATCGCCCCGGGCCAGCGCCACCGACACGCAATACGCAGGGAATCCGTGGACGTAATTGCTGGTGCCATCAAGCGGATCGACGATCCACCGCGGCTGATCGAACCCGACTGCAGTGGCGTGCCCCACAATCGATTCCTCACCTACAAACCCATGCGTGGGAAAGGCCTCGAGGAGGACGTTCCTGACCTCAGACTGCGCCGCCAGGTCGGCCTCCGTGACGAGATCACGCGGACCCTTCGTCGATGCGGTGAACTTTCCCAACCACTCAGTCAGCACGCGGCCCCCGGCACGAGCCGCCGCCTCGCAGATGGTGAGGGGATCGTCACCAAATGCAGACCAGTCGACTGTCGCGCGGGGCGGAGGGCGGCGGGAGTCTGGAGGCATGTTCGGCATCATCAAAATTGGTACTCCAGCCCGACATTCACCCCTTGGGCCCAGAAGCCGGTCGTGCTCTGATTGAAAACGGGGGCGGTGGGGCCAATCAGACTCCCGCCAGCGAATTGGCTGGGGTTCACCGTGCCGTCGATCTGCGCGGCAGCCCGGCCGACCGTGGACCAGTAGATCAGCGAGTAACCGACCGAAACGCGAAACTGCGACCACAGGGCGTAGTCGGCGGTCACGCCAAACTCCCCCATGGCGGCAAACGTCGACTGCTGCCCACCGGGATTTGTCGGCTGCGCCAGGACGCCACCGGGGAAGCTGCCCGTGGGGGTCGTGGTGAAGCCCTCGATGGTTGTATTCAGCAAACTTCCTCCGAGGGCGACTTTTCCGAGGGCCTGCAGTGACCATCGCTGCCGCCACCATTTTTCAATAAGCCCAAACTCTCCGCCGTAGAATTGTGACAGGGTGCGAAAAGAGTCTGAGGCTGCATATTCGCCGCTCTCACTGCCGCCGGCAATGACTGACAGGGAGTCGATCGACAGCCGGTCGTCAAGCATGAGGTAGCGGAATCCGCCGACGAGATACCGCCGATGAAAATCCTCGCCGCAGATCAGATTTGTGCGATACAGCACGTCGACGCTCCCAAACTGGGTTGTCAGGTTGGCGTCGATCGACTGCTGGAGCGCGGACGGATTGGCGGGAACCGTTGGCAGCCCGGGCACAATCACGGCTGCGGGCTGCCCGGTCTGGGCATCAACGTAGGGTCTTGCAAGCCACGGGCTTCCTCCCGTTGATGAAATTGAGAGCGTCTCCTCGGCGCTGGCTAGACCAACCCAACTCGCCTCGATGCCGCGCTCCTGTCGTGGGGTGAACCAAAACCCGGCGGTGAGCCGGGCGCCGGATCGCATCGGGCCGGCGAACTCATCGGCCCCGAAAACGACCTCGGTCGAGGGGCTTCCCAGCACTCCGATCGCGGCCGTTGGTGTTCCCAACGGGCTGCTCGTCACCAGCGGGGGCACCGCCGGCCCCGTGGTGGCCCACACCAGATACTCGGCAGACAACCAGAGTCGCCCTGGAAACTCAGTGCGGAAGACACGCGTATGGTCCCGTGTACAAGGCCGGTGGTTGGGCGACTGATGATAGGCCAGTTCACCAGGCCCCATCCATGCTCGATCAACGAGGTGCCGGTCGCAGCAGGAAGCTGGCGTCGGCTCCTTGTGCCACGAGATGAGATCAGCTGGCTTCGTGACACGATCCGGACTCCGGTAGGGATCGAATCCCGCCGGAACTTGTGGCTCATCAGCCCGCTTCTCCGGCGGCCAGATGCTCCCGGCAGCTGCTTCGGCGGCGGCGTCAGCCTCGTCATCAAGCGAAGCCGGGTAGCCGAGGGGCTGAGGCTGGCTGGTCAGTCCCACTTCTGCGCTGGCCACCCTCAGGGTGGCCAGCGTGGCGAAACCGACAGCGAGAATCCGCACCCACGTCATGGAAAAGCTATCGCCGACGCCCATCTCCACCTCGTAACCGGGAAACGCACCCGTTGTCCGGTTGTATCGGTTAAAGAAAGCTTGTTGTCTGAGCGGCTTTTTGCCGGACATTAGCCCCATCCTGCCCATTCCTCCTGACCTGCGATATCGCTAAAGTCGGAGGTGCTGCTTTTCCGATACCACCGCAGAAGTGTCAACGTCGGGAACCGCGCCGCGGTTCCCGCAGTGCCGGTTTCGCCTCCCGCCAGGCCGATTCTCCCGGGCTCATGCCATGACCCTGCAGCGCCGATCCCCCCAGCGATCGATGGTCTGGCTCGTGGCAGTCCTTCTCGCCGGCACGGGGTGTTCGCGGGGCCGCTACTACCTGCAGGCAGATCGGGAGGTGAACGTCCTGCTGGCTGAAAAAGCCTGTGACCCGCGGTGGGCTCTGCCGGTCGATCACGACGTGCGGGCAGACGAGCGAAGTCGGTTCTATGACGCCTTTAACGAGATTTTTCCTCCCATGCCGCCCGACGACCCGACGTCCCATCGGTATATGCATTGCGTGGATGGCAAGCACGGCTTCACCCGCTGGCACATCAATGGTGATCGCACGACACTCGACAATCCAGACTGGAGATCACGGCTCGGTCAGGTTGTTGAACTGACCGAGTCTGGTGCCGTCCCGCTCAACACAGAATCCGCGATGCGGCTCGCCTACCTCAATTCCATCGATTGGTGGGATCAGTTGCAGACGCTTTACCTGTCTGCTCTGGATGTGAGCACCGAGCGCTTCCGATTCGACGTGCAGTTCTACGGCGGCAATACGACAGACTACCTCAGTCGCGGGCCCCTCAACGCGAATGGCCAGGTAACGCGGTGGGGCACGGCGACCGACCTCCGCGCCCGCCGCTATCTGGCCACCGCTGGCGAATTGGCGGTCGGGGTGGTGAACTCGATCGTCTGGCAGTTTGCCGGCCCAAACCAGTACTCAAACCTGTCCTTGCTCAATTTCAATTTCATGCAGCCACTGCTGCAAAATTCCGGTCGCTCCATCGCCCTGGAACCCCTGACGATCGTTGAGCGCACACTTCTGGCCAACATGCGTCAACTGCAGTTCTACCGCCAGGGGTTCTACCTGCAGGTCATCTTCGGGGGCAATGCACCGCCGCGGCTGCAGCGTCGTGGCGGCTTCCTGGGAGGGACCGGATTTCGCGACTTTACGGGCACCGGAGTCGGCGGGTTTGGCAACATCGGTGGTGTGTTTTTTGGTGGACAGGGCAATGGACTCGTCGTCGGTGGCGGAGGCACAGGCGGCGCCGGTTTTGCCAGCGGTGGCGCTGGCACTGTGGGAGGTTTCATCGGCCTGCTGCAGGTGCGGCAACAGATTCGAAATGCCGAGCAGAATCTCGCGGCCCAGGTCCGGGCGCTCGCTCTCCTTGACGCCAATCTCGAGGCAGGGCTCGTCGGTATCGAACAGGTCGACCAGCTCCGGCAAAGCGTGGAAACCAACCGGGCCAATCTTCTTCAATCCAAGACGACTCTCGCCAACCAGACGGAAAACTTCAAAGTCAACCTCCTGAATATGCCGGCCGACACATCGATGGTGCTCGACGAATCGTTCATCAAGCCGTTTCAGTTCATCAGCCCCGAGATGCAGTCGCTTCAAAATGACATTGGTGACTTCCTTGCGCTGTACTCATTCGGGGCTGCAGAGCCGCTCAAGGAAGTCGATGATCCCCGACAGGATCCCCCGGAAGACAATCCGGTGGTCAATGACGGCGTGCCCCCTCCCCTTCGGGCGCCGGACAACGAACCGCTGCTCCTGCCCCCGCCGGCAGACCAGCCCGCAAACGACGGTGGCCTTGCCGCCGCTGATACCGAGCAGATCGAAGCTGCGGTTGACCGGACACTGATTTCCGCCGCGCTTGAGAACCTTGCCACGCTCCGCGAACGGGTGGAGTCGCAGGCTGCCGATGTCGATGCTGATTTGGCCCGCGTCGAGACGGCGGCCGCCTTGCGGATTTCCACCCTGACGGCCTCGGAACGCGACGTGTTCGCCAGGGAGATGAGGCTTCTGAAAGACGACCTTGAGCGGGTGCGGGCCCAAGTCGCCAAGGATGAAAAAACCATCGCTGATCTCGGTGGGCGAGTCACCACGGACAACCTCCTCACCACCGCCGACGCGGTGGCAGCGCTCGTTGCCGACATCGCCGCAGCGGTCGACGAGATGTCCTTGATTCAAGCACGCGCCCGAGTGGAAGCGGTGACGATCAGCCCGGAACGCATCGACCCCGATTGGGCCTTTGAGATTGCGCGGGCAAATCGTCTGGACTGGATGAACAATCGTGCCGCTCTCGTCGACCAGTGGCGACTCATTCAATACAACGCCATGTCATTACTGGCCGGGCTCGATTTGGAAATCGACGGCAATCTGAGCACCACCGGAAACAACCCGGCGCGGTTTCGCGCGCCCACCGGGCTGATGGGCGCCCGCCTCCGCTTCGATGCTCCCTTGACACGGCTGCTGGAGCGCAACAACTTTCGCCAGGCGATCCTCGACTACCAGCAGGTACGCCGTCAGCAGATTCGCTACGAGGATCGGATCAAGCTCTCAATACGACAGTTGTTGCGGCAAATGGAGTTGGACGAGCGAAATCTTGAAACCCAGCGGCGAGCCGTGATTATCGCGATTCGGCGCGTCGATCAGACGCGTCTGACGCTCAGCCAGCCTGCTCCTCCGCCTCCTCCGCCAAGTCCCGATGGCACAGTCCCCATGATCGATGTCGCCGCCGGCCAGTTGGCCCCGACGGCTACGCTCAACCTGATCTATGCCTTCAACGATCTCCGCAGTTCCCAGGATGCACTGACAAGCATCTGGATCAATTATTACGCAACGCGAGCCTCCCTCGCCCAACAGCTCGGCACCATGGAGCTTGATGAGAATGGGGTCTGGGTCGACAACCCATTCACCATGGCAGACCGGGCCACAGGGGAGGAACTCTCACTCCCGCCACCGGTACCCCAGGAATGGCTCGATCACCTTGAGGAGATCGATCCGCCGCCGCCTCTCCCTCGCGATGCGGAGATCAAGGTGAAGGATCCCCCCGGCCTTCTCCCGAGCATCATCACCAAGGCATTTCCCATCCGGAAGCCCGCTGAACGCGGTGGTCCAGAGGAAGAGCGGGCGGCGGTCCTGCCGGTCGGAGGCGAAGAAGAACCAACCCGGTCGTGGGCCGATGTGATCCCGGTGTTTGCTCGTGAGCCTGGGGATGAGGCTGATGCAGAAGAAGCGCGTGGACTGGCCGATCCACGAAGTGAATAATGGACGGATGTCATTTCCGGACTGCCGGGAAATGACGATGTTGCTTCTGAGCCCGCGGGGCTGATGGATCGACCCATGCCTGATCGTGACATACTCGCCAATGCGACCCTAACCGGCCACGGACCAGCATCAAACGCCGCCGCCATTGCCGACCTGCTCGGCGGCCCGACGCATCGGCCCGAGGTTTCTGCTGAACCTCGTCGTGAACGCTGGCCCTGGATGGCAGCCCTCGCCATCGTGTTCGCGGCGGCAGCATTTCTCGCCCCACAAGTGGTCGATCTCACCGCCCTTTTCAGGGCGGATCGCGAAACGGACATCTCGGGTCTGCCGACCCACCTCGTGGAGCGGCGAAACCTCGTGGTCACGGTGACCGAGGAGGGCAGCCTTGTCAGCGACAACAATGTCGACATCACCTGTGATGTCGCAGGTGGCGCGACGATCATCTGGCTCGTTGATGACGGTGCCCGGGTCACGAAGGGCATGGAGATCGTCCGGCTTGATGCCTCGGTATTGTCGGAGAATGCCACGGCTCAGAAGATCGCCTATGAAAAGGCCCGTGCCCTGATGATCCAGGCCGAAAAGGATCATGCCGCAGCGAAAATCGCCGTCGAGGAATATCGTGAGGGTCTTTTCAAGAAGGATCTGCGGACGGCCGAGTCGAATGTCACGGCGGCGACTGAACGACTGCAGGCGACCCGGAATACCCTGGCGTATGGCGAACGAATGTTTCGCAAGGGATACATCACCCCGCAGCAACTTGAAGCCCAGAAGTCGGCGGTTGCCCGAGCAGAACTCGACTTGGGCACGACGAACATCGCGCTCGACGTCCTGACCCGCTTCACACAACCCAAAATGATCACGGAACTCGAGAGTGTTCGCGATGCCGCCGCGGCCCGGCTGGAAAGCGAGCGGGCCGCCCTTGAATTGGAGAAGCTCAAACTCGATCGACTCCTGTCGGAACTTGAAAAGTGCACGATCGTCGCGCCGCAGGATGGCATCGCCATCTACAGTAATTCCCGCAACCGAGACCGGGAGACCGAGATCAAGGCCGGGGCCGCGGTGAAAGAGAGGCAGGTAATTCTCCAGCTGCCGGACCTCGCAAACATGCGGGCGGATGTGGAGGTTCATGAATCAAAGGTGAACGACATCCGGCCGGGCATGCCCGCCGTCGTGCGGGTTCAGGGCGAGGAATTTGTGGGTGAAGTCATGGCGGTTGCAAACCGGCCACAGTCAAACTGGTTCTCGACGGCAAAGAAATACATTGTCGAGGTGAAGATCGATGGACAATCACCTTCCCTCCGGCCGGGGTTCACCGCCGAGGCTGAAATCGTTATTGCCGATCTGCACGACGTGATTGCCGTGCCCGTGGCCGCCGTGATCGAACAGGGAGACGAGTATGTGTGTGCGGTTCAATCTGCAACGACGGCGGTGCGTCGGGTCGTCACGCTCGGGCAAAGTGATGACACAGTGGTTGAAGTCGTCGCGGGACTCGCCGAGGGAGACCGTGTCTTCATGAATCCGCGAAGCATTGTCGAAGACGCGCCGGCAACCGCCCCCTCGGAAGCGACTGACGACACCGTTTCTCAGCCAGCGAGCGGCCCACCGGCCTGATGGAAGCAGCGTGAGACGTGCGGGAGACATCGCTTCCGCAAGGCGTAGGGACGAGGTGGGCCAGTGAACCCGATGCATCAAATCGGCCTCGGCATTCGCAGCCTGATGCTGCACAAGCTTCGCTCTTCCCTCGCGGTCCTCGGCATTCTGATCGGGGTGACAGCGGTGATCTGGCTGGTGGCGATGGGCGAGGGTGTGAGCTATCAGGCCCAGCAGCAAATCAAGAACCTCGGTGCGACGAGCATCATCGTCCAAACAGTCAAGCCTTCAGAAGAAGCGAATCGAGACGCCGGCAGCCGTTCCGGGATCAGTTATGGACTGCTGCGGGCAGACTACGACCGACTCGTCACCAACGTCCCGACAATTACCAACGCCGTCCCAATGCGCGAGATCACTCGCGAGGTCCGGCGTGATCAGCACGCCGTCTCGGCGCAGGTGATCGGCTGCACGCCAGACTATTTCGACATCAATCGGATGGCGATCGCCCGGGGCCGCCCGCTCACCGACACTGACGTGCGTGGTCTTGAAAATGTGGCGGTCCTCGCCCACGAGGTCGCGGAGAGACTCTTTCCGATCCTCCAGCCACTGGGCCGATCCGTGCAGGTTGGCACCGAGTTTTACGTGGTGGTCGGAGTGGCTGCACCGCGCACGGCTTCGGCCGCCATCGGTGGCAGCTTTGCCGGCCGCCAGTATGACCGGGACGTCTACATCCCGATCAGTACGTTTCGAAAAAGGATCGGCGACCAGGTAATCACCGTGCGGGGAGGAACGTTTCAAAATGAAACGATCGAGCTCAATCAAATCACCGCGGTTGTCGGCTCGATCGAGACGGTCGATGCGTCAGCCGATGTCATCCGGGAACTGCTGCGCCGCTATCACAAGATGGTCGATTACGCAGTCGTGGTGCCGAAAGAATTGCTTGAGCAGGCCGAAACCATGCAAATGATGTTCAACCTGTTGCTGCTCATCATCGCAGGCATTTCGCTGCTTGTCGGCGGAATCGGGATCATGAATATCATGCTGGCAACGGTCACCGAGCGGACCCGGGAGATTGGCATTCGGCGGGCTCTCGGGGCGACAAAGCGGGAAATCGTGCACCAGTTCCTCTGGGAAACCGTCGTGCTTTCCGGAATCGGTGGCCTGCTGGGTGTGATGATCGGCTTTCTCTGCGGCCCGACGGTCAACGCGGTGCGGGCCGGGATCAGGGTGTTTTTCCCGGACGTCTGGTCAACACTCCCCTCAACCATCCACAACCTTGAACCAAGACTCGCGCCCTGGTCGATCGCGGCAGCCTTCGGAATCTCGGTCGCTGTGGGCGTGGTCTTCGGCATCTACCCGGCACGGCGGGCAGCAAACATGGACCCGATCGAGGCCTTGCGGCATGAATGACCTTGCGTGTGATGCGATCGGTGAGATGGTGGCTTCGGTGCGTGATGTAACCAAGGTTTATCGCCTTGGCGGTGAGGACGTGAAGGCCCTCGCCGGTGTCTCGATCGATTTTTTTCATGGTGATTTCGTGGCGATCATGGGTACGTCGGGGTCGGGCAAAAGCACATTGCTCAACCTGTTGGGCTGCCTTGATCGGCCAACCACGGGCCAGTATTTCCTCGGCGGACGTGACGTCGCCACACTTGACGACGAGTCATTGTCCCGAGTCCGCGGACGGTATCTCGGATTCGTCTTTCAGTCATACAACCTGATCCAGCAGCTGAGCGTCGTTGAAAACATCATGGTTCCGTTGGCCTACCAGCGGCCCCAGCGGCCGGGAGCGAAGGACTTGTGCATCCGCTTGGCTGAACTCGTCGGGCTGGCCGGCCGACTCGGCCATCGCCCGAATCAGTTGTCCGGCGGACAACAGCAACGGGTGGCCATTGCCCGTGCATTGGTGAACAATCCCCATGTCATTCTTGCGGATGAACCGACGGGTAATCTCGATACGGCGACATCAATGGAGATCATGGATCTCCTCGACGCGCTCAACCGGGCCGGCCGAACCATCGTCATGGTGACGCATGAGCCTGACATTGCGGCCCGCTGCAAGAAGGTGATCAGTCTGCGGGATGGGCGGGTTGAGTCGGTGCGTCACGCGTCGGAGCCCGTGCCGTGAGCCACACCGACGGAATCTGCTCCTTGCCGGCCACGACTGTCCCCACCGTCGCTGCAGCCGCATCCCCGCTACCCGGCCGGGCGACGATCCTCACGGGCCCCGCATAGGCCTTTGTCATCTTGACCACCAGGGTGACTTTCTTTGCGCTGTCACCGTCGGTAGCCGAGATCACCGGGGCCGCCGAAATGCCCGGCGGCGGATCAACAAGCATGAAGGCGACCGGCTCTTTCCAGCCGCGCAACCGCTCGACCGCGATCGCAATCGGCAACTCGCTGCCGATGACTCCTGACACCCGGTCGGCCTCGGTGGTGGCCCGAAGTTCCGGCTGCTCTGGTCTGATGGAAACTCGAAAGAAGTATCCCGGCCCCGCCGCCCCGCGTCGTTCACGGAGCAGCAGCCGAAAATCACCACGCGCTGGCGGCGTCCAGGAAAAGCGGGGCTCCTGTTCAGATTTTGTCAGCACGACATCACCGTCCGGCCCTCGAATTTCGAGGGTCGGGTCGGCCTCGGATCCCTCGGACTGAGCCTCGATCGCAACGGCAAGCGGCGCGGGTTCTTCGATCCGGATGGTGGCGGCGGCTTCCCTCGATGGCTCGTCAAACAACCCACTGATAACGACGGGAGGTGGCGTGGGCGGCGGCTGGGTGGGAGAAGCCTGGACCGACTGAACCACGGCAGCATCAACGATGGGCATATCGACGG
>JAQBZA010000059.1 GCA_027622795.1 Planctomycetota bacterium
ATCGCTATTTGGTGCAGTGCCAGGACGGCAAGAATTGGCGCTGCGGAGCGTTTTGACAAGCCTCGCCGCCGCGGGCAAAGCCGGCGGCACTGATACGGGAAGGGTGAAACATTATGGCGACCAAGCAGGGCGAAAAGATCATCGGGATCGACCTCGGCACGACCAACTCCGTCGTGGCGGTGATGGAGGGCAAGGAGCCGAAGGTGATCGCCAACAAGGAGGGTAATCGTCTCACCCCCAGCGTAGTGGCCTTTAACGACAAGGGCGAGACACTCGTGGGCGACATCGCCCGGCGGCAGGCCGTCACCAATCCGAAGCGGACGATCTACTCGATCAAGCGTTTCATGGGCCGGCGGCACAACGAGGTCGCCAGCGAGGAGAAGATGGTTCCCTACGAGATCGTGGGGGGGCCCGAAGACTACGTGAAGGTCAAGGCGGGCGATCAGGAGTTCACGCCACCGGAGGTTTCGGCCAAGGTGCTCCGGGCGCTCAAGGAGTCGGCGGAGAGCTATCTCGGCCACAAGGTCAACAAGGCGGTGATCACCGTTCCCGCCTACTTCAACGATGCCCAGCGGCAGGCGACGAAGGATGCCGGCCAGATCGCCGGCCTCGAGGTGATGCGAATCGTCAATGAGCCGACGGCGGCAGCGCTCGCCTACGGCCTCGAGAAAAAGAAGGACGAGAAGATCGTCGTCTTTGACTTGGGCGGCGGCACGTTCGACGTCTCGGTACTCGATGTCTCCAAGGACGGCGTCTTCCAGGTGATTAGCACCAACGGTGACACCCATCTCGGCGGTGACGACTTCGACGAGGCCCTGATCAATCACGTGGCCGATCAGTTCCAGAAGGAGCAGGGCATCGACCTTCGCAAGGATCCGATGGCGATGCAGCGGCTCCAGGAGGCCTGCGAGAAGGCCAAGAAGGAACTCTCGACGGCCCAGAGCACCGACATCAATCTCCCCTTCATCACGGCCGACGCCGCGGGCCCCAAGCACCTCCAGGTGACGATTACGAGGGCCCAGTTTGAACAACTCACCGACGATCTGATCGAGCGGTGCCGCGGACCGGTCATGAAGGCCCTCGAGGATGCCAAGCTCAAGCCGTCCGAGATCGACGAAGTCGTGCTCGTCGGTGGCTCGACGCGGATTCCCAAGGTCCAGGAACTGGTCAAGAAGATTTTCGGCAAGGAGTCTCACAAGGGCGTCAATCCCGATGAGGTGGTCGCGCTTGGGGCGGCAATCCAGGGGGGCGTGCTCGGCGGTGACGTGCAGGACGTGCTCCTGCTCGACGTTACGCCGCTCTCGCTTGGGATCGAGACCGAAGGCGGCATCTTCACCAAGCTCGTCGAGCGGAACACGACGATTCCGACCGACAAGAAGCAGGTCTTCAGCACCGCCGCCGACAATCAGACGGCAGTGACGGTGAGCGTCTACCAGGGTGAGCGGCCGATGGCCAAGGACAACCGGCTCCTTGGCCAGTTCAACCTGGAAGGCATTCCGCCATCACCCCGCGGGACCCCGCAGATCGAGGTCAAGTTTGACATCGACGCCAACGGCATCCTGAATGTCAGCGCCAAGGATCTGGGGAGCAACAAGGAGCAGACCGTCCGGATCGAGCAGTCGAGCGGGCTCAACGAGTCCGAAATCGAGCGGATGCGGAAGGATGCCGAGGAGCATGCCGAGGAAGACAAGAAGAAGGCCCGGCTGGCCGAGGTCCGCAACCGGGCCGAGGCACTCTGCTTCCAGACCGAGAAGCTGATCAAGGAGAACGACGACAAGCTCTCGGCGACCGACAAGGCGCCGCTGGAGGCCGCGATCGCCAAGGCTCGGGAAGTGGCCAAGGGCGAGGACGCCGACGCGATCCAGTCAGCTCACGACTCCCTCGAGCAGGCCGCTCATGGCCTCTCGAAGGTGCTCTACGAGCAGCAGTCGCAACAGCGGGCCGGCGGCACCACGGAAGGCGACACGGCCGCCGGCGGTGAGAAGCCGGCCGACGACACGATCGACGCGGAGTTCGAAGTCAAGAACGACTAGCCTGATAGAGGGGCCGAAAAAGGGGACATTCTGCTTTTTCGAGGTTTGCGGAGGGGCATCAGCGGACGGCAACGTGCGAAAAGCAGAATGTCCCCTTTTTTCAATCTGGAGGGGATATGCCATTCCGTTTTGACAAGTTCACGATCAAGGCCCAGGAGGCTGTGCAGTCAGCCGTGGAGTTGGCATCCGAGCGGGGCCATCCGCAGGTGACGCCGCTCCACCTGCTCCACGCCCTCGTGGCGGAGCGGGAGGGAATCGTCCGGCCACTCCTGGAAAAGATCGGCGTCGATCGGCAGCAGCTCGAACGGATCATCGAGGCCGAGCTCTCTCATCAGCCCAAGGTTTCGGGCGGCTCCCAGCCGCAGCCCGATCAAGAGCTGATCAAGGTGTTCGAGGCGGCGACGGCCGAGTCGCACACGATGAAGGACGAGTTTGTCTCAACGGATCACCTGCTCCTCGCTCTCGCCAAGACCCCGTCGAAGGCCAAGAACGTCCTCGAGCTCGGCGGGGTCACGGAGAAGGATCTGCTGGCTGGCCTCCAGGCGGTCCGCGGGCAGTCTCGTGTGACCGACCAGAATCCAGAGGAGAAGTTTCAAGCGCTCGAGAAGTATGGGGTGGACCTCGTTCAGCGGGCCAGCCAGGGCAAGCTCGACCCGGTGATTGGCCGCGACTCCGAGATCCGCCGCGTCATCCAGGTGCTCTCCCGCCGGACCAAGAACAACCCCGTGCTGATCGGGGAGCCGGGGGTGGGCAAGACGGCGATTGCCGAAGGGCTCGCCCTTCGGATCGTGCAGTCGGATGTGCCCGAGACCCTCAAAAACCGCCGGGTGGTCGCCCTCGACCTGGGGGCCCTGATCGCCGGCACGAAGTATCGCGGGGAGTTCGAAGACCGGCTCAAGGCCATCCTCCGCGAGGTCGAAGCGGCGGCCGGCAACGTGATCCTCTTCATCGACGAACTCCACACGGTCATCGGCGCGGGGGCCGCCGAGGGTGGCTCCGACGCAGCCAATCTTCTCAAGCCGGCGCTGGCCCGCGGCGAGTTGCGTTGCATCGGGGCGACCACGCTCGATGAGTACCGCAAGCACATCGAGAAGGACGCGGCCCTGGAGCGGCGGTTCCAGCCGGTCTTCGTGGGCGAGCCGAGCGTGGAAGACACGATCGCGATCCTGCGGGGCCTCAAGCCCCGCTACGAAGCCCATCACAAGGGGGTCAAGATCAAGGATTCTGCCCTCGTGGCGGCAGCCGAGCTGTCGCACCGGTACATCGCCGATCGTTTCCTCCCCGACAAGGCGATCGACTTGATGGACGAGGCGACCAGCCGGATCGCGATGGAACTGCAGAGCGTCCCTAGCGAGATTGACGAGGTTCAGCGACGGCTGGTGCAGCTAGAGCTGGCGGGCCGGCAGTTGGCCGAGGAAACCGAGGAGCACGCGAAGGACAGGCTTGCGGAGATCGAGGCGGAATCTGCCGACCTTCGCAAGACGCTCGCCAGTCTCCGCGAGCAGTGGGAGGCCGAGAAGAGCGGCGTGGGCAGCGTCCAGGAACTCCGGCAGCAGCTTGATACGGTAGAGCGAGAGTTCGAGCAGGCGGGCACCCAGATCAAGGAGCGGCAGTCGGCGGGGCAGCCGATCGAGGAGTCGCTCTATCAGACGCTCTACGAGCTCGACGTCAAGCGGAAAACGCTGGCTGAGCGGCTTGACCAGGAGGGCAGTGAGAAGGAGGGGCGGGAGGCAACTGACAAGCCCGCCAAGCGGCTCCTGCGGCGGGAAGTCGGCGCCGAGGAGATTGCCGAGGTGGTCAGTGCCTGGACCGGGATTCCGGTGACCCGGCTCGTGGAGACTGAGCGGGCCAAACTGCTGGTGCTCGAAGACCGGCTTCATCAGCGGGTTGTCGGTCAGGAGGAGGCGGTCGAGGCCGTCAGCGACGCGGTCCGTCGCAGCCGGGCAGGGCTTCAGGATCCCAACCGGCCGATTGGCTCATTCTTGTTCCTCGGCCCTACAGGCGTCGGCAAGACGGAGCTCTGCAAGGCCCTCGCAGAGGTGCTCTTCGACGACGAAAATGCGATGGTGCGGATCGACATGAGCGAGTTCATGGAGAAGCACACCGTCGCTCGGCTGATCGGCGCTCCGCCCGGATACGTCGGCTATGAGGAGGGCGGCCTCCTGACCGAGGCGGTCCGGCGGCGTCCCTACTGCGTCGTGCTTCTCGACGAGATGGAGAAGGCCAACCGCGACGTCTTCAACGTCCTGCTTCAGGTCCTCGACGACGGTCGGCTGACCGACAGCCTCGGCCACACCGTCGACTTCACCAACACGATCGTCGTGATGACGAGCAACGTCGGCAGCCAGGTGATCCAGGAGGTCACCAAGGAGGGGGGCAGCGAGCAGGAGATGCGGGACGCCGTCAAGGACGCGCTCTCGGCCCGATTCCTGCCCGAGTTTCTCAACCGGATCGATGAGACGATCATCTTCCATCCGCTTGATCAGCAGCACATCCGCCGGATCGTCGAGATCCAGGTCAAGCGGCTGATCAAGCAGGCGGCCAAGGCGGGCATCACCGTCGAGTGCAGCGAGGCGGCCGTCGACGAGATCGCCCGCCTGGGATACGACCCGATCTACGGCGCCCGCCCGCTCAAGCGAGTCATTCAGCAGCAGTTGCAGAATGAACTGGCTCGTGAGTTGCTGGCAGGACGTTTCCCGGAAGGAAGCTCCGTCAGCATCGACTTCGTGCAGGACGGGTTCATCTTCACCCAGAAGAGTTGAGCCGTTTGACGGGGCGGGCCGCAGTCAGGCGCGTTCTTCGAGACCAAAACGCACGATCAGGTCGTCGCAGCCCGGCGTGAGTTTGCGGAGTTTGTCGGCCATGGCTTGCTTCTCGCTGGCGGTGGCCTTTTTCAGCTTCGATTGAAACTTCGCCAGCTTCTGCCGACGATGCCGCCGCCGCTTGATTTCTTTCATCCGGTTGCTAATGCCGCCCATACGCTGCCTGGTTCCTGAGGGTACTCGAATCTGGTTGAAGCCTAGAAAAAGCCGGCTCGGGAGTCAAAGGGGGCGCCGGGCTCGTGTAAACTCCGGGTCCAGGGGCCGCGGTATCGGTCTCTCCGGACGGGTGGCAGAGCGGTTGAATGCACCGGTCTTGAAAACCGGCAGTCGCGAAAGCGGCTCGTGGGTTCGAATCCCACCCCGTCCGCCTTTGGGATCTGCCGAGTGACATCCTTCAGAGGGTAGGCGAAGCCAAAAGTCTGATGTCTCCACTGCCGATACCCCAGGCATGGTCATTGAAACGTTCCTGCCCGGCCTGCAGCCCAATACTGTCAGAACCCTTGCGGGCGAGATTCGTCTGGTCCCCAATACGTGGGAACTACTTCCGCCGGGTGACGCTGCCCTGACTCGCCGCGTGAAGGCTGCCGGCGAGTACTGGGTTGTCCAAGAGCAAGTCGGCCGCAGGGTTTTTTCCCGGGGCGTCTGGGCTCCTGCGGCCACGATCAACCGGATTCGCGAAGAGCTTGCGGCTGAGCGTTCAACAGAAACGTATGCCAAGAAGCAGTTGGCTGAATCCAGGCGGCGGGAGAAAACCCAGCAGGCGTATGTCGAGGATTTTCATGGGGCTGTCTTGGCGTTCCTGGGCTTTCATGAACGGCATGCCAGCCTTGCCAACGCTCTTGCGACAGCCGTGACGCACCATGCCACGCCCGTCGGCAGCGGCACCGTGGCTCGCACCAAGCGTATCCCGATTGAACGCCGTGCCGAAGCTGCCGTGATCGCCTGGATGCGGCACCAGACGACGTCATACGACTCGATGAAAATCGCCCGCGTGAAGGGCCAGCGTCGCGAAGTACGTCGACTGCTCGCCCAGCGGTCCAAGGAACTCCTCGGGGCATACAGGCGGGGCGAGGAGGCTCACAAAGCATGCCCCTTGGCCAGCGAGTTATGCTGCGGCACCGTACCCAGTCGGCGGTTTACGATCCGGTCCATGTCAGAAATAACAAACCGTGAGTAGCGTCAAAGAACGCTGTAGCCTTCTGTAGATATGGCTGCTCTGGCTCGTGCTTTTCTATGGAGCGTGGCTCGGTCTCATACGCGTTCCGGAAAATGCCGCCGCAGCCATCGACCACAGACCAATGGCTCTCACGATGCTTTTCGGCAGTTACGTCGCCGGATCGACGCCGATGGGAGGAGGCACCGTTGCCTTCCCCATTCTTGTTCTGGCCTACGGCCTACCCGCGACCCTCGGGCGTGACTTCAGTTTTGCCATTCAGTCGATTGGCATGACCAGTGCCGCCATATTCATTCTGTGCCGACGGCAACAGTTGGCGTGGGCGACGCTTGGCGGCTCGATGGCGGGTTCCCTGATTGGTCTTCCGCTCGGAATTCTCTGGGTGGCACCGAATATCCCGACAGTCTGGGTGAAAGTCCTGTTTGCCGTTTTCTGGGCAGCATTCGGAGTGTTACATCTTGCTCGGCTCGATGAACTTTTGGCGACAACTGGTAACACAGGCCGCAATGGGCGGAAGGATTTTCTTGCTGGGTTGCTGGTTGGAGCGGCTGGCCGCCGCCCCTGTCGTTGCTCTTGGTGCACCACTGGGGGCCTTCGCTGTTGGCTTTATCGGTCGTCGGCCCACACTCCTGTTTGTTGCAGTCCTATGCGTGGTGCAGTTTGCGTGGGCCTGTTACCACGAAAGGGCTGCGTTGGGCTTTGGGGGCATCGTGGTTGCATGCTGTGCCGTTGGCTTGTGCGTCTTCGCCCTCGATCACCTGCACATCTGGGGAGTGCGGCAAAACGGGACGATCAACCAAGCTTGCCCTGCCAGACCCACTGCACTATCTGATCCCTGAGACAAAGCGGCGCTGTCAGGAGACCCGTAGATCTCCATTCCAGGGATAACCTGTACCAGTGCGGTGGCGTGTCAGGCTCACGCCCGTCGCACACCCACATCGGCCATCTGCTTCCACGCCGCTGCCAAAGAGCCGCCCGTATCGATCCCTCGGCATGCCGCCTCGACCACGGTCACGTCATAGCCCAGTGAGCGGGCATCGAGGGCCGTATGCAGCACGCAGAAGTCCGTTGCCAGACCGGCGACCACGATTCCGCCAACACCAACCTCACGCAGAAGGTCATCGAGGCCAATCGGTGTCTTGCGGTCGTTTTCCAGAAAGGCCGAGTAGCTATCGATGTCGCGGCGGGTTCCCTTGCGAACAACTGGAGAGCCAAAAGGAATCTTCAATGCCGAATGAAACTCTGCTCCGGGTGTGTTCTCGACACAGTGATCGGGCCATAGCACTTGCTCGCCGGCGGGCAGCGTCACGCGGCTGAACGGCACATGCCCGGGGTGACTGGACACAAACGAAACATGACCACGGGGATGCCAATCCTGCGTCAGAAACACATGGTGAAATCCCCCAATCAGATCATTGATCACAGGAATCACTGCGTCAGCATCAGGTACGGCAAGGGGTCCACCGAAGCAGAAGTCATTCTGGACATCGATGATGACCAGTGCAGTTTTCATTTCCCGTGGCTGTCGGAGCAACGTTCTCACGAACGGCCTGCGAAGGGTACGATTAAAGGAAAGTGGTCCATTCCCCGAAGGGCGTTTCCATGCTCAAAACACCGATTTTCATCAAGAACGCGCTCCTCTTGCTAGGTCTGTTCTTCGGGACGACTGTCCCTGCATGTGCCGAAGACCGCGGCGGGGCCCTTTCGGGAGCAGCCCTCTTTGACAAGGCGATTGCGAAGTTTTTCAGCGGGCAGCCCATCGAGTCGGCACGTCTCTTCGATTCGGTTGCGGAAACACGGCCGGAACTCGCCCCTGAACTTTGGCAGCGGGGGATCGCCCTTTATTATGCGGAGCGGTTTGACGACGGTCGCAAGCAGTTTGAATTGCACAGAACCGTAAATGGCAGTGATGTCGAAAACCCGGCGTGGCACTATCTGTGTGTTGCGCGGGCCTCGTCGCCAGAGGAAGCACGAAGGGCGATGCTTCCGGTCGGCCTAGACCCACGCGTACCGATGCGTGAAATCCTGGCTCTTTTTAAGGGAGATGGCTCGGAGGAAGACGTCCTTGCCACCGCTTCACGTGGGGAGGGAAAAACGCTCCGCAATCAGCTCTGCTATGCCCACCTGTACTTGGGTCTCTATGCCGAGGCTCAGGGAGACGCGGTGCGGGCCAAGAAACACATTCTGCTGGCAGCTGGACCGTTCAGCATGGATCACTACATGGGCCGCGTTGCCAAGGTGCATGCACAGCTGCGGGGATGGATTGAACAGAAGTGACACGTCGCATAGTTCTGTTCTCGGGGACGAAACGCGATATGTATTTCACGGAAGCGTCAGGCGATGCCCTCAGCCCGCATGGCATCCCAGTCGTCGGGAGACGCCTTAGCAATGGTGCCACACAAAAAGTCACCGACGGGAAAAGCGACATTGAAGTTCTTGTCCGGATAGCGGTGGTGCAGGAAATGATGCCGCGCGACAAACTTATAGGCTGACCAGTTCTTAAAGAAGCGTCCTTCCGGCTTGTGCATTTCCAGGTGAATCTGATTCCAAATCGTGTGATGGAGAGCCACCACGAGCGGCCAGACGATTGCACCGACCAGAAACGTCGTGAACCCGGTGAACGCTGACAGGCCCCACAACGCCAGGCTCAACGGCAAGCTTTCGACGAGCCCTTCCCACAGGTTGAGCCGGATACCGCGATCCTCGCCAGGCGGCACCGGATCATCATGAAACGACTTGCGATACTGCGTGTGATGCTCAACGGCGTGGCTCGTGAAGATCCGCTGTCGGGCCGTGAGGCTTCGGAACAGAAAGTGGCGGGGCTTTTTGTGCATCAAACGGCAGTGAATCTGGTGCTCCACCAGTGACATCAACACCACCATCACAACGAACCAGCCGACAACTGCGAGAATGTTGAACAGCATGAAGCCCTCATTGCCTTGTGCACGCGACAGCGTCGACCTTTGACGACCTTTCCAGCCGCAGAAAGCGGGTTTGTAGCAGGCTGCGGAAACCGGCAACAGCCCAGTTTTCCGAGTCGTCAGACCCTATTCAAACCACTCGTCGTGAGGATCGAAGGCCGGCACGGCAATGTTGACGATCCGCAGGTTTCCTACTGCCCGATGGCGGCAGCCCGGCTTGATAAGGACAGCCGTCATCGGCTTCAGCGGGATAATATCGTTGTCGAGCTCCATGTGACCCTGTCCCTCGAGTACAAGATAGATCTCGGTGAGCGCTTGGTGGTGGTGGGCTCGGCTGTCTCTCGAGATGTCCACGAGGTGCAGCGTGGCAATGGGGTTGTCTTCAGCGACGAAGGCCCGGCGAGTCTGTCCACAGGGACAGGCGATGGCATCAATTTCATCCAAGCGGGCCACTCGGTACTTTTTTGACGATGTCGAGTCTGTCATGGTGTGAGTCATCCTTTTAGGGTCGTACGCCTGTCAAGTGCTATAGTTCGGTTTGCTCGGAAACACTGTATGGCCGACTGGTACCGTATCAACAACGCAGGCTCCATTCCGTCGCCGGCGCTGCTCATCTACCCCGACAGAATTCAGGAAAATCTTCGACGGATGGTGGCTGCGGCTGGTGGTGGCCAGCGACTGCGGCCCCACGTCAAGACTCACAAGATGCCGGAGGTGGTGCGCATGGCCCTCAGCCACGGCATCACAAAGTTCAAGGCGGCGACGATCGCCGAAGCAGAAATGACGGCAGCCGCCGGCGGGAATGACATTCTTCTCGCCTTCCCTGCTGTGGGACCGGCAACAGTCCGACTCCTTGAGTTGGCCCGACGCTTTCCACATGTTTATTTTCGCGCACTTGTCGACAGCGACATTGGAGTCGCCGATCTCGCGCGGGCCGCTACCACAGCCGGTCTCGTCATTGATGTACTGCTCGACCTGAACGTCGGGATGAACCGCACCGGTGTCGCCCCCGGGCCTGAGGCGATGCGGTTGGCACACCACATCGCCAGATCGCCGAGCCTCTCACTCGGCGGTCTTCACGCCTACGATGGCCACCTGCACGATGCCGATCGGGGTCAACTGGTGCGGCAGGTTGAGGCGGCCTTTGCGCCGGTTTGGCAGTTGCGGAGAGACCTCGAAGCGGCCGGATGCGGCGTGCCGCTCGTCGTTGTCGGTGGCACGCCGACATCGTTCATTCTCGCTGAACGGGACGATGTGGAAGTGGGTGCCGGCACAACCGTGCTTTGGGATTGTGGGCAGCCGACACTGTCTCCCGACCTCGACTATCTCCATGCGGCCGTCTTGTTGACCCGGGTCGTGAGCAAGCCGGTACCCGGACGGCTCTGTCTCGACCTTGGCCATAAGGCGGTGGCCAGCGAGATGCCACATCCGCGCCTCACGATCTTCGGTCTTGAGGATGCAGCGTTTCCCCTGCACAGCGAGGAGCACCTGGTTGTTGAAACGCCACAGGCTGACCAGGTCGCCGTCGGCTCGGTACTCTATTGCCTGCCGCGTCACGTCTGCCCGACTGTCGCCCTACATGAGGAAGTCTTTGTTGTCCGTGATGGTGTTGCCAACAGTCGGTGGGAAGTTGTTGCCCGCAAGCGACGGATCACGGTGTGAATCCATGGTGAGGAGGGACCGGTGGCCCACGAGCTAAAACTGATTTTCGACATCCACCTCGATCTCTCCTACAACGCGGTTGACTTCAATCGTGATTTGCGGTGGACACAAGAACGGATTCGCCGCCGCGAGCTTGGCATGAAAGATCAGGTGTTTCGCTCCCGCAACACGGTGTGCTTCCCGGAGATGCGGCGGGGCCGCGTCGGCCTGTGTGTTGCGACGCAATTGGCCCGTTCAATTGACTATTTTTCCCGCATGCCGGGTTGGATGAGCCCGGAGCAGGCTCGAGCCCACACGATGGGCCAGTTGGCCTGGTATCGCGAGATGGAGGCCTGTGGCGAACTGGAACAGGTCCGCTCCCGTGGGGATCTCGACAGGCATCTGGCAAGGTGGCTGGCCGCCCCGGAAGAGATGCCGGCCACCGCAGCGGCGGGCGGCCTACCGATCGGATATGTGCTCAGCCTCGAAGGGGCCGATTCGATCGTGACCTTCAAGCACCTCGAGCAATCGTATGCCGAGGGGTTGCGGGCCCTGGGGCCGGTGCACTATGGGCCGGGGGTCTACGGCATGGGAACCGACGCCGAGGGACCGCTCACGCCACGGGGCCGCGAACTCCTCAAGGAGATGGAGCGACTCGGGATCATTCTCGACGTCACGCATCTCTGCGACGAGAGCCTGCATGACGCGCTTGACCATTATTCGGGACCGCTCTGGGCCAGCCATTCCAATTGCCGGTCGCTCGCCAACTGGAATCGCCAGTTTACCGACGCGCAGATCAGGAAACTGATCGACCGGGGATGCGTGTTCGGAATGGCCTTTGACGCCATCATGATGGTCCACGGCTGGGCTCATCTCCGGAGCACCCCGCAGGAATTCAACCTGACAATCGAAAAAATCTGCGACCATGTTGATCATATCTGCCAAATCGCGGGAAACACCCGACATGTCGGGATAGGTAGCGATCTCGACGGCGGCTTTGGCACGGAACAGACACCGCTGGACCTCGACAGTATCGCCGACCTTGGCCGGATCGGCGGCATGCTCGCCGCCCGCGGCTACTCGTTGCCCGACATTGAGCGCGTCTACTTCGGCAACGTCGTCGACTTTCTTCGCAATGCGCTGCCGGTGTAGTTCCAGCGCAACACATCCTGTCACAGATGCCGCTTGAACCACCTCCGGACACGGTCCCACATCGCCGGGGACAGGACATGCCCCACGCCTGGTTCGATGAATGAGTCAAATGCCTCACGCCTGTCCGCAGATGCATAGGCCCGCACAATAATTTCGATACCCGCCCGCACCTCCTCAATCGGGCTGCCCCCGTCGAGTTCACCGAAGGTGAGCAAGAGTGGCCGTGGGGCGATCAAGGCAGCGATGTCTGGTATGTCGCCGTGGGCATGGATGCCGGGAATGAAGTTGGGGAAGCAGTGGAGCAGGTACGTCCTTTCGATGGCGGCATACGTGGGCAGGCAGCAGTTGCCGACAAGGCACTTGAGCCGCTCGTCCCACGGCCCGACGAGCCAGGTATGCGTTGAACCCATCGAGTGGCCGTAGCAGCCGATCCGCGCTGGATCGACCTCGGGGCGT
>JAQBZA010000060.1 GCA_027622795.1 Planctomycetota bacterium
AATCGCCACGGCGACCAAGAGTTCCGTCAGCGTGAACGCAGACCGGTCAATAGAAGCCCGCCCTGCCAGCTTTCGCGGGCTTTTTGTGGGAGCCGCGGTATGTGGCGGAGGAAGGTGCATAGTTTGACTATTGCTTACGTCAGGGTTTGGATCAGTTTGATGAGCGGCATGAAGAGGGCGATCACGATGAAGCCCACGGCACCGCCGAGGAAGACGATGAGCAACGGCTCCATCAAGCTCGTGAGGCTCTCCGTGAGCACCGCCACCTCCTCGTCGTACACGTCGGCCACCTTGTAGAGCATCGTGTCGAGCTCGCCCGACTCTTCGCCCACGTCGACCATGTTCACCACAAGGTCGTCGACCACCGGCTGCTTGTATTTCATCAGGTAAAGGAGCGCGCCGGCCCCCGGCACCAGCAGCGTCCAGAAGAAGGCGGCGCCGATATTGAGCGGCGGCACGGAATACTCCTTCAGCGGCTTGGCGATCGCTTCACCATCGCGAATCGACTCCGAGACCTTCGCAAACAGCCGCTCAAACATCATGTTGCCCGAGGTCTCCTTCGTGATGTTGAGCGCCTCGAGAATCGGCACACCCGACGCGAGCAACGTGCCGAGCGTTCGCGCACTGCGGCTCATGATGTTTTTCTCGACCAGCTGGCCAAACACCACCACCTTCAGCGAAAAGAGATCCCAGCCCATCCGGAAATATGGAATCTTGCAGAGCAGCTTGAGGAACAGCCGAAACGCGAACGGAATCGCCGGAATCAAATACCAGTAGGCCGCCACCCAGTTGGAGATGTCGATGAGGATCTGGGTCATCGCCGGCAGTTCCGTGCCGAAGTCGTCAAACATCTTTTTGAACTGCGGCACGATCTTCAGCATGATGAACGTGAGGATGCCGACGGCCACGCTCACCACCACCACCGGATAGACCATCGCCCCCTTCACCTTCCGCTTGAGCGACTGGGCCCGCTCCATAAACTCGGAAAGCCGACGGAGAATCACTTCCAGGGCACCGGCCGTCTCGCCGGCCCGGATCATGTTGCAGTAGAGCCGGTCAAATGCCTTCGGGCTCTTGCTCATCGCCTCCGAGAGCGTGGCTCCGCCCTCGATCTCGTCGGTGACGTCGAGGAGGGCATTTTTCAGGGGGCCGGGCTTCTGCATCTCCGCGAGCACCTTGAGGCTCCGCATGATCGGCAGGCCGGCATCCTGGAGGATCGAAAGCTGACGGGTGAAGAGCGTGACGTCTTTCGTCTTGGCCGAGCCGAGGGCAAACGAACGGCCATTCTTCTTCTTGGCGGCGGCGCCCTTCCCCTTGGCAGCCTTGGCCACCTTGAGCTTGGTCACCATGTAGCCCATCTGCCGGATCGTCGTCTGGGCTTCAGCCTCCGTCGGCGCCTCGATGACGTCGCGGATTTCCTTGCCGGTGGTCGCGTCGATGGCTTCGAATTGAAAGGTTGGCATCGCTGTGACGGGCGGAAGCCCGCCCTTGTTTAGGCTTCGAGGATGGTTTCGCGGATCACTTCATCGGCCGTTGTGTTACCCAGAAACATGTTTCGCATGCCGGAGTCGCGGAGGGTGACCATGCCGTGTTTGCGGGCCAGGTCGCGGATCTCCTCGGTGGAGGCGTTGCGGGCCACAAGCTCCCGAATCTCGTCGTTCATCACCATGAACTCGTAGAGCCCCAGCCGGCCCTTGTAGCCCGTGCCGCGGCAGGTATCGCAGCCCTTGCCGCGATAAAACTTCTTGCCGACCACTTCATCGCTGGTGAGCTCGAGATCGGCCAGCATGTCGGCATCGGGCAGGATCTCCTCCTTGCAGCGGGAGCAGATCCGCCGCACGAGCCGCTGCGCCATGATCGCCTCGACGGTGGCCGTGATCAGAAACGGCGGCACGCCCATGTCACGGAGCCGGGTGATCGTGGAGGGCGCGTCGTTGGTGTGGAGCGTGGAAAACACCATGTGGCCCGTCAGCGACGCCTGGACGGCGATCTCGGCCGTCTCCGTGTCGCGGATCTCACCCACGAGGATGCGGTCGGGATCCTGCCGGAGGATTGCCCGCAGGGCCGCTGCAAACGTCACACCGATGTCGGAATCGATCGGCACCTGCACGATCCCGTCGATGTCGTATTCCACGGGGTCCTCCGTGGTGATCAGCTTCTCTTCGATGTCGTTGAGTTCGCTGAGGGCCGAATAGAGTGTGGTGGTCTTGCCTGAGCCCGTGGGGCCGGTGACGAGAATGATGCCGTTGGGCCGATAAATCATCTCGCGAAACTTGGCGAGGATGTCTGCATCCATGCCCAGCTTTTCGAGATTGAGAGACACCACGCCGCGGTCGAGCACCCGCATCACCACGCTCTCACCAAACAGTGTCGGCAGCACGCTCACGCGAAACTCGACCGGATTGCCGCCCGACATCAATTCGATCCGACCATCCTGCGGCAGCCGCCGCTCGGCAATGTCGAGATTGGAGAGCACCTTGATGCGTGTCGTGATCGCAAACGAGAGGTGGGGCGAGGGATCGGGAATCTCCTGCAACACGCCGTCGGCCTTGATCCGAATCCGAAACTTGTCTTCAAAGGGCTCGAAGTGGATGTCGCTGGCGTTTTCCTTCACGGCCATCAGGAGCACCATGTTGAGCAACTTCCGCACCGGCGCGCTTTCGGCAAGCGCCTCCGCACTGGCGATGTCCATTTTCTCGACATCGATGTTGGCGGCGGCCTTGAGGTCGGCATCGGAATCGGCCTGCTCGATGAGGCCGAGAATGCTGTCTTCGTCTTCGAAGTTTTTCTTGACGAACTTGGAAATCTCGGTCTCGGTGGCCACCACCACCCGCACGTTGAGGCCGAGGAGCACCTTCAATTCGTCGGCGATGTGGAGCTTCTGGGGCTCATAACTGGCGATCGTGAGCGTGTCACCTGTCAGATCGATCGGCACGATCCGATAGAGTTGGGCCATCGTGTTGCTGACGAGTTGGAGCACTTCCTGCGGGATCTTGCGACCCTCGAGCGAGATGAATTCGGTGTTCCACTGCTCGGCAAGGGCCTCGCCAAGCTGCTCGTCGGAGAAATACTCGGGCTGGAGCCCGATCTGGCCAAGGAGTTGGCCGTCGCGGGTCTTCTGCTCTTCGAGCAAGGTCTCCAGCTTCATCTCGTCGACGAGGCCGAGGTCGAGCAGAATTTGACCGAGTTTTTTGAGTGCCATGATGGATCCGACAGGCAGAGGCCTGCATTACGGGTGCTTCAATCCTTGTCTTTCCGAGACCGATCCTCGGGCGAATCGTAAATCCCCTGCTTGGCGTTTTCGATGCGGGCGGCGAGGTCGGCCGGGTTGGCGCACTTGGCCAGCACGTCCTGCTCCGAAACCTTCTTCTCGTTCCAGTGCTTGAAGAGGCAGTCGTCGAGCAACTGCATCCCGAGCTTGGCACCGGTTTGAATCGCCGAGTTGATACGGAATGTCTTGTTTTCGCGGATCAGGTTGCCGATCGCCGACGTGCAGACCAGGATCTCGTAGGCCGCCACGCGACCACCGCCGATCTTGGGCAACAGCGTCTGCGACACGACGCCGATGATCGCGGTGGAGAGCTGCGTGCGGACCTGCTCTTGCTGGTTGGTCGGAAAGGCGTCGATGATGCGGTTGACCGTGCCCTGGGCGCCGGTGGTGTGGAGCGTGCCAAACACCACGTGACCCGTTTCGGCCGCTGAGATCGCCGCCTCGATCGTTTCGAGGTCGCGAAGTTCGCCGACGAGAATGATGTCGGGGTCTTGCCGGAGGGCCCGCCGCAGGGCCTCCGAGAAACTCGGCACGTCGGTGCCGATCTCCCGTTGGTTCACCGTGCTCTTTTTGGAGTAGTGATAAAACTCGATCGGATCTTCGATCGTGATGATGTGGTGTTCGAAATTTGAGTTGAGATGGTCGATCAGGGCGGCCAGCGTGGTGGACTTCCCGGAGCCCGTCGGGCCGGTCACGAGAAACAGACCACGGGGCCGCTCCACCATCTGCTTCACGACCGCCGGCACTCCCAGCTGCTCGCACGTGAGCAACTTCGTGGGAATCTGCCGCAGCACCATCGCGATCGTGCCACGCTGCTTGAACACGCTCACGCGGAAGCGGGCCATCGTGCCAAAGGCAAATCCGAAGTCGGAGCCGCCCTTTTCGGCGATTTCGAGCTGGCACCGCTCTGGCGTGATCGCCTTCATAAGGCCGTTGGTGTCGTCGCCCGTGAGCACCTTCGTCTTCTGCGGCTTCATGTGGCCGTCGATGCGGAACACCGGAGGCAGCCCGGCCGTGATATGAATGTCGCTCACACCATTTTTCACCGCGGCGGTCAGGAGCTTGTCGATGAGAATCGTGCCCTCGGCCGCCTTGGGCAGGGCAAACGTTTCACCATGGCCTCCTTCGACGGCGGCTGCCGCTGGTTTTTCGTCTTCCTGAATGTCCAGTTCGAGCGGCATGTCGGCCGCCGGGGAAGCGTCGGCTGCCGGCTCGGCGGCCCGCGGGGCCTGCTTGAGCACCAGCACCTTCGTGCCCTGCACGTCGTGAAGCCCGCAGGCAAAGTTGCCAAATGATGACTCGTAGTCGAAGGCCGTCGGCGAGGCGTCTGGCGGCATGATCGCAGCCGCCATGCCCTCGACCTCGTCGGCGGCAATGGCACGGGTCTTCAGCGGAGTGAGCTTGTCGTTGATCCGCAGCATCGGGGAGGCACCACCCGACATCCGCAACTCAGTGGCGCCGTTATCGACAGCGACCTTGAGAAGCTTTTCAACCTGACCAAGCAGTTGCGAAGAAGCAGCCGTGCTCATGCGTCATTCCCCCGGAAACGGGTCACCATGGTTCGTGCAACAGTGCGTGCAGCCACCTGCATCCAATCATATTCTGCCGGAGATGGCCGAGCGCGCACAGGCGCGAGCCATGAGGCGGCGAATCTCCCGACCGGGAGGCGATTGTGAGGAGATGGAAAGCGGCACACTGCCAGAGGGAACCGGGATCGGCCAGCGGGCCCCTGACAGCCGCTGACCATGATCCCTTTCCCTATTATTGGCAGGTTTCCAGAAAAAATCCCGAAAAATGTCGCCTGCCTGTCCCCCGCATCGCAAAAACGGGCCCGGCGACCGCTGGGAGCCGCTGCTGTGCTGTTGCTCCGCCCCGCCTCCGAACGCAGACGGGCTCAGTCTTCGACTCTCTTCGCCACGCGAAAAACCTCGTCGAGCGTGGTGGTGCCTTCCAACGCCTTGCGAACACCGTCGTTGAACATCACCGTCATGCCGCCCGCGACTGCCGCCCGCCGGATCTCCTGCGTCGGGGCTCCCTGGAAGGCGAGTTCCCGGATCTTGCCGTTCATCACCATCAGCTCAAAGATGCCCTGCCGGCCCTTGTAGCCCTTCTTCTGACACTGGTTGCAGCCGCGGCCCTTCATGAAGTTTGCGGTCTTCAACTGTTCCTCAGTGATGCCGGCCGCCTCGAGCTGCACATCTGACGGCTGAAAGGGCTGCCGGCACTTGGGACAGTTGAGGCGAATGAGCCGCTGGGCCAAAACCGCGATCACGCTGGAGGCCACCAGATAGGCGGGCACCCCCATGTCAATCATCCGCGTGACGGCGCTGGGGGCGTCGTTGGTATGTAGCGTGCTGAAGACAAGGTGGCCCGTCAGCGAAGCCTGGATGCCCATCTGCGCGGTTTCTGTATCGCGCATCTCGCCCACCAGGATCACGTTCGGAGCCTGCCGGAGCATCGCCTTGATGACGCGGGCAAAGTCGAGGCCGATCTGGTGCTTGATCTCCACCTGGTTGATGCCGGTGAGGTAATATTCCACCGGATCTTCCGCAGTGATGATCTTGGTATCGGGCTTGTTGAGTTCGTTGAGCGCCGCGTAGAGCGTGGTCGTTTTGCCTGAGCCGGTTGGGCCCGTGACAAGAATGATGCCGTTGGGCCGCTTGATCAGATTCTTGAACTGGCGAAAGTCCTTCTCCGAAAGCCCCAGTTGGCGGACGCCCACCTTGATGTTGTCTTTGTCGAGCACCCGCATCACGACCGACTGGCCGTGGTTGGTGGGAAGCACGCTCACGCGAAGGTCGTATTGCTTCCCTTCTGCGGAGGTCACCTGGATTCGACCGTCTTGCGGCCGCCGCCGCTCGGCGATATCGAGCTTGGAAAGAATCTTGATGCGGGAGAGGATCGCCCCCAGCAGCCGTCGGGGTGGGCTGTCGCGTTCCACCAGGCGGCCGTCGATTCGATACCGCACCCGCACCCGATCCTCGAAGGGCTCAATGTGGATGTCGCTGGCCTTCAGCTCCATCGCCTCGGAAATGATGAGGCTTACGAGCCTCACCACCGGGGCATCAGACGTGTCTTCCACCGCCTCCTTGCGGGCCTGCTCCTCGACCGTCGTTTCGGTGAAGTCGATGGCAGTATTGGTGAACTCCTGGAGCATCGAGTCGGCACTCTCGCCGTCCATGATGCCGTAGTGGCGATTGATCGCCTCCACGATCTGATCGCGGGGGGCGACGGCAAGTTCGACGTTGGCGTTGAGGATGAACCGGAGCTTTTCCTGAATGTCGAGGTCGGTGGGGTCGCTGGTGACGATCCGCAGGGAGTCGCCCTCTGACTCGATGGGAAAGATCGAGTTTTCGCGGGCCACGCTTTCGGGCAGCCGATCAACGATGTTTTGCGGGACGTCGATGTCGGCCACGTCGACGTAAGTGAGGCGATGGGCCCGCGCCAGCGCCCGCATCACCGCATCGCTCTGGGCGTAGCCGAGTCGGAGCACTTCCTCGTGGAGTTGCTTACCCGACGAAGTCGCAGCCTTGACCGCGTCGGCCAACTGGGCATCGCTCAGGATGCCGTCGTCGAGAAGGATCGTGGAAAAGGTGTCTGCAGCCATGCGCGGAAAAATTATTCGAGAAAAGTATCCCCATGTTCATACCCCGGAGCACAGGTGCACAAAAACACCAACTCCTCCGAGCCCGTGTTTTCAATCGTATGCCGCTGGCCGGGGGGAATGGCAATCGCGTCGCCGGGGCCGACGGGGCGGGCCTCATTGCCGAGCGTCATCAGGGCGGTGCCCGAGAGGATGTAGTAGATCTCCTCGGTCACCTTGTGATGGTGGGGGATGGTCGCCTTGCCGACGGGCAGTCGGGCTTCGGCCAGGCTCTGGTTGCGAATTGCCGAATTGCGGTGCGCCATCAGCTCACGAATGGTCGAACCATCGACCGTGGTGAAGGGAGCCGCGTCGCGATGATTGATGACATCCATAACCACCCTCAAAATACCACATGCAGGACGGCGGGGGGGATCGGGCGTGCCTCCCAACCTGTGCCGGGCAGCGGAGCCGGGTCAAAGGAATCGTCGCTCTCCACAACGAACCGGCTGCCGGACGGGGCCGCGGCCCGCATGGCCTCGATCAATGCCATCAGTTCGGCAGACCGTTCGCTGAAGAACGACCACGGCGGCGAGACGAATACCAGCCACGGAGCCACCAGGGGGAGCGGTGGCATTTTCTTGGCCCACAGCAGGACATCTCCCGGACGAACGTCGGTCTGTCGTTCGATGCCAAGTTGCCGGGCCGAGTGGCGCAGGGCGTCGGCGGTGGGGAAATGCCGTTCGCATAAAACCGCCTCCGTGGCCCCCCGGCTCACCGCCTCAAACCCCAGAGCACCCGTGCCGGCAAAGAGGTCGATCGCCACCTCGCCCTTCTCCCAGGGGCCGAGGAGGTCGAAGAGGGTTTCCCGAACACGGTCTTTCATGGGCCGCGTTCGGGCGGCCGGAGCGAATTCGAGTGTCCGTCCCCGGAGCGTGCCGCCAACGATCCGTGGGGCACTGGCAGCTTCCCCCGATTCCAAAACTTTGCGGTGACGAGCCATGCGCCGTTAATGTAAGGGGAGCAGCCGCCTGTCGAAAGGCAGGGCCGATATGCGTCCGCCAAACCAGCCACATTTCTGCCCAGGATGTCCCGAATGCGCTCCCGATTCACGCTCACGCTCGTCGCCGTCCTCGCGGCCTCCACCACCTCCCGCGCCCCGGCTGCCGACGCCGCTCAGGCCAAGGCCGACTTTGCCGCCGCCCGCAATGAACTCCGGGAATGCGTCGCCGAACTGGAAGGCCTGCGGGCTGAATACCAGCAGCCCAACGCCGACAAGCCGGCAATCGAGGCCAAGTTCAACGCCACCAAAGCGCGTGCTCAGGCGGCCAACGATCGGCTCGAGGGCTCGGCCTTTGCGGCCATCGCCGCCGATCCCACCGACGCCTCGGTACTCGATATCTGCGGCACCCTGATTGCCGTGGCCGTTCAGCAGGATGATCCAACGACCGCCCTCGAGCGGGCCGAGGTGCTCGACGCTGCCGGCGTAAAAAATGGTGACATTGCGATGATGGCTGCCGACGCGGCCGTGAAACTCTCGCAGCTCGACGACGCAGAGTCCTGGCTGAAGAAGGCCGGTGCCGCCGGTGTGGACGAGAAGAAGGTGGCTGGTTTGATGGCCGCCATCGAACGTGAACGCCCGAAGGTCGAGAAGGAAATGGCCGCCCGGGCAGCGGAGGCCAAGGCCGACGACCTGCCACGGGTGAAGATTTCGACCTCCAAAGGAGACATCGAGGTCGAACTCTTCGAGAACGAGGCACCCAACACCGTAGCCAACTTCATTGAACTTGTCGAAAAGGGGTTTTACGACGGAACGCCATTCCATCGCGTGATCGGTGGCTTCATGGCCCAGGGAGGTGACCCGACTGGCTCCGGCCGGGGTGGCCCGGGCTATGCGATCGCCTGCGAGTGTGATGCCCCCGGCGCCCGCAGGCATTTTCTCGGCACCCTTTCGATGGCGCATGCCGGCAAAGATACGGGGGGCTCGCAATTCTTCCTGACGTTTGTGCCGACGGAGCATCTCGACGGAAAACACACCGTTTTCGGCCGTGTCATCAAGGGCTTCGAGGTGTTGCCACAATTGATTCGCACCGAGGGGGCCCCTCCGGGAAGCGAACAGGATAAAATTGAGAAGGCATCGGTCGTCCGTAAAAGGAGTCATCCCTATGAATCGAAGAAACTTCCCGACCCCCGTGGCTGAAGACAAAGTCTGGCGGCTGCCGAGAAGTGTGTTTGCTGCGCTGCGGGCCACGATGGTCGCGCCGGTTGTGACAGGTCTGTTTTTCCTGGGAGTCTTGCCCGTGTCTGCCGATGACAAAACTGTTTCCCGCAACCCCGCCGAGACGCGACGGTTGGAGGATGACGAACTCCCGCAAAGCAACGTGGAGTGGCGAAAGCGGCTCACCGAGGAGCAGTTTGAGGTAACGCAGCGAAAGGGCACGGAGCGGGCCTTTACCGGCAAGTATTGGAACACGAAGACCCCCGGTACCTATCGCTGCATCTGCTGCGGGGAGCCACTCTTTCGCTCCAACGAGAAATTCGACAGCGGCTGCGGCTGGCCGAGCTTTTTCGCGCCGATCGACGCGAAGCAAGGAGATGTGAAGGGAGACGTGATCGCCGAGCATGAAGACGCCTCGCTGGCCGGGATCCCCGGCTTTGGTGTCCGTACGGAGGTGACCTGCCGCCGTTGTGGTGCTCATCTGGGGCATGTCTTCAACGACGGCCCGCCCCCGACTGGACTTCGCTACTGCATCAATTCTGCATCGATCGCGCTCGATGCGAAGAAGCCGGAAGAGAAAGAGCCGAGCGAGAAGGATTAAACGATCCAGAGCAGCGGGCAAAGCCTGGCAACACGACGGCCCGCTCTCGCGTCAGCGTTTCAGCTCGATGATGACGTTATTTTCACCCGGCGCAACCGTGACGGTGATGTCAGTCGAGGATTCGCTCCAGTATTTATCCGGGAGGGAGTTGTCTGTCTTGACCGGAGCGGGCGGGGCATCGTCGCCCGTGGGGGCTGCGAGCTTTGGGGCGAGATAGACGCGGTAGTCTCCCACGACCAGCTTGGTCGGCAGCGAAAATGAGCCATCCTCGGCAAGATTGGCGGTATCCCCCCCGCCGCTCGTCAGGGAAAAAAACACGACTGCCGCGTCACCATAGGGCTTGCCGTCGAACAGCACCTGCCCGGCTACAGTGCCAGTGGCAGGGCCGGCGTTGCAGCCGATCGAGATTGCCACCACTGGAAGGGCAAGGGCAATGAAGGCGCGACGTATAATCAAGAGAATCCTCGTTTTTCTTTTGTTGCGGGAGAGAGGAACAGAAGCCGACGGTGGGTGGCCACCATGATCAGTTCAGGGCACTGGGATTGGCCGACTCGCCATCGTGGCGACAGGCGACGCGTTTGAGGTTATCAAGGCTGACGCTGTTCCCTACGAAGTGGACGCTCCCGTCACAAAACAGTGCCAGCACGCCATTGGGGTGGAAGGAACTAATGGCGGTGTTGTTGCGATACATGGCATCTGTCTGGCCGCCGACGATCGATTGATAGTTGGGCTGTTGCCGAACACAGGTGCCACCGGTCTGCCAGAGTCAGCAACCGCTTGGGTGTCCGATGTAGCGGTCATGCCGGGGCCCAAACCAGCCACCAAAATAGTTGCTCGTCCTGTTCTGCCCACCAGTCAGACCCGACTGTTCAAACACGAGGGCGGTCTGGGAAAGGCCATCAGTCACGTCCTTGAATTTCCATGTTTGGTTTGGCGTCAAGACACCGTTGTTGCACGACCACCCATGGCCGCAGTCAGACGTGCCTTTATTCGGATCAGATCCGGGGACATTTCGTGCTGCCCCCTGATTCCCCACATAATTGATCATCATCACCGGGCCGCTGTTGTTCGAGCCACCGGGATTGTCGAAGGCCGGAATCGTCGTTGAAGGGCAGCGATAGCCGGAAACAAGCAGGTTGCGGAGTACCTCGTTCCCGCCCGAGAGAGCATTGCTGCGAAAGCTGGCAGCCGAGGTGAACGACAACTGGTCATAGACGGCACTCTCTTCCATGTAGGCCAGCAGTCGCGTTCTCCAGTTGGTGCCGTTGTTTGGCCAGCCGGGATTGAAAGATTCATTTCCCATTGGCAAGGCTTCGTTCTTGCTGTTGGCATAGTTGTGGAAGGCGAGCCCCATCTGTTTGAGGTTGTTGCTGCACGAACTTCTCCGTGCGGATTCCCGGGCAGCCTGCACGGCCGGCAGGAGAAGGCCGATCAAAACGCCGATGATCGCTATGACCACGAGCAACTCGACCAACGTGAAACCGGTTCGATCGGCAGCACGAGCCGACACAGCAGAACGAGAGAATGGCATGGCGTTTCCTTCCTGGAGAAAGAAGCTCGGATGACTGCGTGTTGAAACGAACATAAACCCAAGTACCAAGAACCCCCAAGGTCTTGACCGCCAAGAAAAATTTATCTCTACGCAGGGCTCAGGCAAGGGAAGTTTGGGGCTGGCTTATGAATCCGGCCGGTTCCCAGGGGGCCATGACGGTGCCTCGCCAGGTGGCGAGATCGGCCTGGAGCCGATCACAGGCGGCGCGGCGATCCCGAAGATCACCCCCCCCGGGCCTGGCCACGAGCATCGGCAACGGCGGCGCTTGCCGCCACGCGCCGTGTGGAAGCCTCCCCTCAGCGAGTGATATCATGAGGCAGTCCACGCCATGCGGCAGGCTATCGGGCGGCGGGTTGGTGCCGGTCACCTCGAGGGCGATCAGCATGGTGCCTCGGAACGGTTTGATTGCCGCGATCTGAGCTGTCAGGCCAGGGGTGCTTGTCTCGCCCGGTAGGATCACGAGCATCACGCTCGCATGCCGCGCCCACCGCATGCAGCCCACTACCGGATCATCCCCACATCTCGCGATGATTGCCACACCCGCTTCATCGGCGGCTGCGCAGGTGGCGTCTGCCGGGTCGTCAAGCACCGCCGCTGCCAGCAGTTTACGAAACAGGCTCGGCTCAATGTCAGCTGCCGCGCAGGCCACACCGCGCGGCACCCAGCGCCGCCCCTCGAGCCACAGCGACCTTCCGCGGATACCGAGTCGTCGCAGGCCGACAAGGCGATCGCATGACGCCATCACATCGCCACCCGCGTGCACCTCCGCCGTCAGGCGGTAGCGATGTGCCAACTCCGGAGTCCAGTAGCCGGGCTCGGTGAGAATTGCTCTGCCCAACGCGGAACCACCCGTGGCGTTGAACGCTGCGCTGAATGGAACGATTGGGCCGGGGCCCAGATCGACCAGCCGCGCCGTCGTGGGCAGCGTGATCGCCAGCCGCGACTCGGGGCCGGTGAGCG
>JAQBZA010000061.1 GCA_027622795.1 Planctomycetota bacterium
GGTGGCGAGCGACCCTCGAATCACCGGCATCCGGCTCGACGCACCACGGGGGAAATCAGCGGCACTCGCAGCCGGATTTCGACGCTGTCAGGGTGCGGCTTTTGCGATGCTTGACGGCGACGGGCAGGACAACCCCGCAGAAATCCCGCAGATGCTGCGACGGCTGGCCGGCACCGGTGACGCCTCTTCGATTCGTGCCGACCTCGTCAACGGCTGGAAGACCCCACGACTCGATCCATGGCACAAGACGATTCCCTCACGGGTATTCAACCTTCTGGTCGGCTGGCTCACGGGCCTGCATCTGCATGACCACAACTGCGGCCTCAAGGTAATGCGGCCCGAGGTGGCCCGGCACCTGCGGCTTGTCGATGATCTCCACCGCTTCATCCCGGTGATGGCTTCCGCACGGGGCTATCGCGTCGTGGAAACACCGGTGCACCATCGGCCGCGGATCCGCGGAACCTCCAAGTATGGTGTGGGCCGCTTTTTCCGTGGCTTGTTCGATCTGCTGCGAGTTGCCGCGATCGTGCGGAGCGGCAGTCATTTTCAGACCGTGGGCCAGCGGGGCGAATCTCGATCCCGGACGCGCCATGGGGTCTATGCAATTCTGGCGGCACTCGTCGTCGGAGGGCTCGTGGGCCGGCTTGGTTCCGTCACGAGCGTCGACAAGATCGCACTGGAAAAGCGGCTCGTTGCCGACGCCATCGCGAAGGCTACAGCTGGCGGACTTCCAGTGGACGAGCAGGCGATACGGCAGAAAATCGAAGCGGAAAAGCGGCTGATGCGGCCGTTTCTTTCAGCCAATGACCGGAGCCGCTGGCTTACCATTCGCGCACTGGTCGAACGCGGATCGTTTGCCATCGACGAGCTGGTAGCCGAGCCCGGCTGGGACACCATCGACGCCGTCGCCCATCCTGATGCGACGGGGCGGCTTCGGCTCTATTCAAGCAAGCCACCCCTGCTGGCCGTGATCGGGGCAGTTCCATATTGGTTGCTCCATCGGCTCACCGGCTGGACTCTCGGCGATCATCCCTTTGAGATGGGGCGGATGCTGATGGTGGTATATGGATTGGTGCCCTTTGGCCTCATGGTTCTCTTTACGACGAGGGTCATTGAGCGGCTTGGCGGGACCGATTGGGGGCGTATCTGGTCGGTAGCATTGATCACAGGCGGCACGCTCCTGACGACATTCGTGGTGGTGCTCACAAATCATCTACCGGCCGCTGCCTGTACAGCCGCTAGCCTCTGGCTCCTCCTGCGGATCGCTGGCGATGGCGTGCGGTCATGGCGCTCGTTCACCGCCACCGGACTCACCGCCGCCTTGGCAGTGGTCTGCGAACTCCCCGCACTCGTGTGGTTCGTCGTCGTGCTCGGGATGCTTGCCGCCGTCGACCGACGGCGGACTCTTTGGGCGACGCTCCCGGCGGCCATGGTCGTGGCGGTGGCATTCTTCGCCACCAACTGGCTGTCCCATGGCGATTTCGTGCCGCCCTATGGACACCGCGGAAGTGGTCAGGCCATTTCCGTCGAGCCGCCCGGCGCCTCGTGGAACCCGGCCAACTGGTACGACTACGAACTGCCGTTGAACAACGGGCGCACGCTGGTCGGCTATTGGCGATCTCCACGCGGGATTGATCGCGGCGAGCCCTCGCCTCTCGTCTACGCCTTTCATGTGCTGGTGGGACATCACGGCATCTTTTCCCTGACACCCGCCTGGCTGTTGGTGATTCCCGGGCTCGTCCTCCTGGGCCGCCCGGGTGCAACGCGGCCTCCTCTGAGTGTCTCGGTGCATTTCCGCCGTCGGCTGGCGACGGGCATCGCCATCGTGTCGGCAACGGTGATCATCTTCTACCTGTCGCGTTCGCAGATTGATCGTAACTACGGCGGCATGACGGCCGGTTTTCGCTGGGCGTTTTGGCTGGCGCCCTTGTGGGTGGCGGCAGCAGTGCCAGCCGTGGATCGACTGGCGTCAGACGTGTGGGGGCGACGTCTCGCACTGGCACTTCTTGCCGTATCGGCCATCACCGTCGCCTACCCAACCTGGAATCCCTGGACCCTGCCGTGGCTCCACGAGTGGCTCATTCATGCGGGCTGGATTCCGTCCCTGTGAGGTGAGAGCAGGCCGCTGCCGCCAGCACGTCACGACAGGCTGAGGGCCACGTCTCTGGAAGGGGGGCCTCGAGCACGACGCGGTGCCTGGTATCAGGGTCAGTGAAGGCAATTCTCCAGGCGTGCAGGGCAATCGCATCCACTGCGGAGCTTTGCTTTGGGTTGCAGCGGGCCCCGTAGATGCCATCACCGACGATTGGCATGGCCCGTGCCGCCGCCTGTAGCCGAAGTTGGTGCATTCTGCCGGTGCGAGGCTCCAGTTGAAGCATTGCGACCAGAGAGCCATCAGCCGCGACGATGGTGCCGATCTGTCGGACTCGTGTCTCGGCTTGTCGACCAGCGGGATCACCGGCCTCGGTGATCCGGCCACGCGGATGGTTGGGAATCTTGGCAACCCAGTCGATCCATTCGCTCCATGGACCGGGCGCTGAAACATGACTGCCTCCTGACTGACTCGAATCAGAAAGCTCTGTGAGCGCGAGATAGGTCTTTTCAATCTGACGACGTTCGAACTGCCTTGAGAGTTGGCGGGCCGCCCGTGGCGTTACGGCGAACAGCATCACGCCTGACACGGCTCGGTCGAGCCGGTGGGGAACGCCCAGGTAGCCACCATCGCCATGCTGTGATCTCAGCCAGTGTGCCAGGGAATCGTTACCCGGCGGAGCCTGTGTCGGCAGCCCAGGAGGCTTGATCACACCGACCACGCCTGATCTGGCGAAGCAAACCCGTGGAGGCCGCTCGGCGTGCCCCTCACCGCCGCGTTGTTCTTTCACTGGGGAAGGCCCCCCTGCAGTTCTCGATCGATCATGGTAGTCTGCCATGGCTGCAATGATTCGAAATCAGGCTCCGCACACAGGTGGTTTTAGTTCATGCCGACAACCATGGTGATCGTCGACGACCATGAAATAGTCCGCCGCGGCCTCGGCAGTCTGTTGAAGGATACGGAAATCCGCATCCTGGCGGAGGCTCACGATGCTGACGGAGCCGTCAAGGCCGCAAAAAAACACAAGCCGGATGTGATGCTCCTCGACGTGCGGCTCGGTGATACCAACGGCCTCGACGTAATCAAGCGAATTCGTACGGCTTCGACCAACACCCGTGTGGTCGTCCTGTCGGCGTTTGACAACCCGACCTATGTGGCCCGTGCCGTCTCTGCCGGCGCGCATGACTATGTTCTGAAATCCTCTTCGCGCAGCGAGATCATCGCGGCCGTGACCGGTGCTGCGAATGGCCGGGAGCCGGCACGTTCGAGTGAACTTCGCCGCATGGCGGCCGCCATGTCCAACAAGGCGCCATTTGCCAATAGTGAAGTGCAGTTGACGCCACGCGAGTCTCAGGTGCTGCGACTGATTGCCATGGGGCTTTCCAATCAGGAGATTGCCGATTCGTTGGAAATCAGCGTTGAAACAGTCAAGGAGCATGTTCAAAATCTTTTGCGGAAGATGGCGGTAAGCGATCGCACTCAGGCAGCCGTCTGGGCGATTCGGCACGGCGTGGCCTGACGGTGCACGTCACAGGGCCTGTCGTGGTCTGTTGCGGGGGTAGCCATCACGGAGCTTTTTTGGTTTCATACCGCTTCGGGTTTCGTTCGCTGTCGAAAGGATGCGTCATGTCAGCCTCTTCCGTCTGCGGTTCCTCTGTTGAAGACCCCGTTGCTGAGACGGGCGAGGCTGGCTGGATAAGCGATGCACGGCGAGTGATTCGCGACTCCCCCACCGACTTCTTTGCAGTGCGACCTGTTCGCTACTGGGCTGACTTCCTGATTTCGATGGTGCTCGCCTATTCGTGCGCCACGATCTATCTGCTCGCACCGCTGGGCTCGTGGCCACAACTACTCGCATTCCCAGTGGCGGTATTCTGGCTCTATCGCCTCGGCTCCCTCATCCACGAGGTTTGCCACCTCGGTCACAACGAAATGCGGGCGTTCAAGGTCGTGTGGAACCTCTTCGTCGGCACGATGACACTCACGCCTTCTCCATTCTTCACGCGTCACCACCGCGATCACCACAGTGCTCGGATGTACGGCACGCCGGAAGATCCGGAATATGTCGCCAATGTGCTCGAGGCCGGCAACCTGCAAAGTGCACTCGGCTATGCGGCATTCATACTGCTCTTTCCGATCATTGTCTTCCTCCGATTTCTCCTCGCGCCACTCACATTCATCTCGCCAGCGCTACGACAGTTGGCCCTGGAAAGGGCCAGTTCGCTCACGCTCAACCTCCGTTATCAACGCCACGTTACTCCTTTCGACCGCTGGGCCATCACGATGCTGGAGATTCCTTGCTTCATCCGGGCTGCCATGATCCCAACCACCATCCTGCTCGGATTCGCACCGCCCAGCCGAGTCGTGCTTTTGTATGTGCTGGCTCTTACGACGGTGATCCTCAACCAATTGCGTCAACTCGCTGATCATCATTTTGCCGGAGATGGGGTCGCCGCATCCTGGGAAGACCATATTCTCGATTCCTGCAACTTCACCGGCAGGGACCCGCTCACGTGGCTTTTCTTCCCTTTTTCGATCCGGTATCACGCCCTTCATCATCTCTTTCCATCAATGCCCTACCACAACCTCAAGCCGGCGCACGAATACCTGGTGCAAACCTTGCCAAAAAACTCTCCTTACCTCGGTCTCGATCAACCCGGCTGGTGGAGCGTCGCGAGACGGACGGTGTTTGGCCCCGTCGCAGTTTGAGAGACTGCCCAGCGGTGAGTTGCTCCTCTCTCGGGCGGGGTCAGCAACATCGTCAGGACAAAGCCGCCTACTGGCCACCGGCTCGGCGATGGAGCACGAACCCTTCGATCGCCTCGTATTCCGGAAGCCCGAGGCGATCATAGAGCCGCGCCGTATCACGGTTCCTGTCTTCGGCCCGCTGCCAAAACTCTCGTGGGTCAGTCGGCCCTGGAAAGAGAGCCCGATCCTTTTGGCTCTCGTGCTTGAAAATCGCCATTCGCTTCCGCTCGACTTCTTCCGGTGAAAGCGGAACTGCCATCTCGATCTCGTGTGGTTCCCACTCCTGCCATGCGCCTCGATAGAGCCACAATTCGCAGTGCCGTGCCCACTGCTGGTCACTGACCTGCTCGATCGCTGCCGTGACCGCCGCCAAGCACACGCGGTGTGTTCCGTGTGGATCGGAGAGATCGCCTGCGGCATAAATTTGGTGAGGTTGCACATCCTCAAGAAGTCTGGCGGTGATCGCGATGTCCTCTGGACCGATGGGTTTCTTGCGCACGCGGCCGGTCTCGTAGAAAGGAAGATCAAGAAAGTGAATCCGCTCCGGCTTGACTCCCGAATAGCGAGCGCCGGCTCGAGCCTCTGTTCTCCGGATCAGCCCTTTGACAAGTTGCAGTTCCTCGATATCCACTGCTCCAGAGTGCTTCGTCCGCAGAAACTGCCGAATCCGCTCCGCGATCTCCCCCGTCTTCGTACCGACCCCGAAGGCGTGGCAAAATTCCTCGACAAAGTCGACGTGCCGATCAGCTGATTCGTCCCACACGGCAATGTTACCGCTGGTCTGATAGGCCACATGAACCTCATGCCCCTGCTCGCACAGGCGGATCAGGGTGCCGCCCATGCTAATGACGTCGTCATCCGGATGGGGACTGAAAATCACGATTCGTTGCGGAAATTTCTCCCCCGACGCCGCCACGGCAGCCCGCACGCGCCGCACCGCCCCCGGCTTTCCGGCCGGCCAACCGGTGATCGTGTCCTGCATCGCACGGAACACCTCGATGTTGAGATCGTACGCGCGGCCGCAATTGGACAGAAGATCCTGCAAGCCGTGTTCGTTGTAATCCTCGTCGGTGAGTTTGAGAATTGGTTTGCCGAGTTTGAGGGCCAGCCAAATAACAGCCTTCCGCACGAGCGCCGTTGTCCATTCAAGCCCCAGCGTATCGAGTGGCCCCACCAGCCACGGTGACTCAAACCGTGACAGTCGAGCAGCCGCCGCAGTGTCGAGGACGAACCGGGCGTCGGGATGCTGCTGCAGCGCACTGGCAGAGACATGGCTGCAGGGCGGATCTTCAACCGCCTTGCGGACAATCGGCGCCTTGTGTTCGCCGAAGGCCAAGAGGATCACACGGCGGGCATCCAGAATAGAGCCGACCCCCATCGTGATCGCCTGCCGCGGCACGTTCCACTCACCGAAAAAATCACTGGCTGCATCCGCCCGGGTGACTCCGTCGAGGGTGATTAAACGCGTGCGACTTTCCACCGGGCTTCCCGGCTCGTTAAACCCGATGTGACCCGTGCGGCCAATGCCGAGTACCTGGAGGTCGATTCCTCCGGCAGCTTTGATTGCCTCCTCGTAGCGGGCGCAGGCAGCTGCTACCTCGCCACGGGAAAGGGTCCCGTCGGGAATATGGATGTTGGCGGCCGGGATATCGATATGGTCAAAGAGATGCTCCTGCATGAAACGGTGGTAACTCTGCAGCGCATCGGGCTCCATCGGCCAGTATTCGTCGAGGTTGAACGTGGTGACGGTTTTGAACGAAACGCCTTCCTCACGATAAAGTCGGATCAACTCGTCATAGACACCGACGGGCGTGCTTCCGGTTGCCAAGCCGAGCACCGTCTTCTGGCCGGCCGCGGCCCGCGACTGAATCAGCGCCACGATCTCGCCGGCCACCGCCCGACTCGCATCGCGGGGTTGGTCGTACACCGTGACGGGCACCCGTTCCACTCCCTGCACATGCGGAAGGGGTCCATGGTAAATGGCCACTACCTCATCCGGCCTGACTGTCGTACTCATGGTGTCGCTGTTGATCTCCTGGCGTATTAGACGAGTTTGGTTTTCCCTGGAATCGCAAACTGTGGTGGCGGAAGAGTTCCCGTCCAAGAAAGATCCCGTGGAAACAGGTCGAGTTTCGAGTCGCGCGTGAGGAAGTCCCAGGAAACACGCTGCCCGGTGTAGGCGGCAACACGACCAAGCACGGCCACCATCGAACTATCTGCGGTCTGCTTCAATTCCACGATCGGTTGGCCTTTCCTGATCGAGTCGATCAGATCCTTGTGTTCCTGCTTGTACGCATCGGCGATGCTCCCTGCCATTTCCCACGTCGTGACGCCGGTCGGGTTTACGATGCGAGAACCGCTACTCATCGCTCCGATGTGACAGATGCCCTTGGTCCCGTAAACCGTGGTGCTATTTTCACCCGCCGACCCCGGAATTTGGCGACACATGAAGGAGACCAGCCGATTTCCTGGATACTCGTAATCGACGCTCACGCTATCCCACATCTCGCTGTCTGATGGCCTGGTGAACCGTCCTCCCGAGCCATAGGCGGAGGTTGGATTAGCGCCCATGATCCAGTTCACAGTGTCGATGTTATGCACGGCCTGTTCCGTGATTTGATCGCCACTGAGCCAGATAAAATGCATCCAGTTATTCAGCTGATACTCGGCATCGCTCATGCCCTCTTTCCGAGGGCGATACCAGATGCCACCTGAGCAGTAGCGGGTTGTGACGCTTACGATGTCACCGATAGCCCCGGCCCGAATCTGCTCGATCGCCCCACGGTAGTTGACCTGCCGCCGGTATTGAGTGCCGGTCACGATGGCGGTCTGGTTGGCCACGGCAGCGTCATGGGCGGCAATGCAGGTGCGATAGCCTGCCGGATCGACGCACACCGGCTTCTCGGCAAACACATGTTTCCCGGCCGCCACCGCAGCATTGATCGTACTCGGTCGAAAACCGGGGGATGTTGTCAGCAAGACCACATCAACGCGGGGATCGTCGAGCACCCGCTTCACACCATCAAGACCGGCGTGCATGGCAGACTCCTCGACTGCCACCTTGTCGGGATGCGCCTTCGACATCGCTTTCACCAACCCCGCACACTTCGACTCGTAGAGGTCGGCAACTGCAACCAGTTTGACTCCGCTGTTGATTGTCAACGAGTCATTAATCGCACCGGTACCACGACCACCGCAGCCGACGACACCGAGCCGCAGCTCCCGCGACTCCTCGGCAGCCGCCCGCGATGTGTGGACCATGGATCCCGCAGCGAGCGAAGCAGCCGCCCCCGCGGCCAACACATCACGACGTCGGGGCCGTGGACTCCATGCGGTGGGTAATTGATTCTCGCTCACGATGGTTTACTCCTTGTTGCTTTCGTGGTTTTCTTGATCACCGGAGACGCTGTCTCCCTGCCCGCCTTTAACCGAGAAGGGCCATCTTCATCTGCTTGAGCACATCCTTGAGACGGGTGACATCGCCGCCCCCGACCTCTGCGGAGACCCAGCCTGAAAATCCGATCTCATCCAAGGCATTTCTGACAGCGGCCCAATCGATGTCCGCTGCCGCGATGTCGACGAACCCCTTGCCCGGCCCCTCGGCGTCAGCCTTCGCATTGGAATATCCTTTGATGTCGAGCTTGACGATCCGCGGCCCAAGTTCCCGAATCCATGTCGCCACGTCGCCGAAGCGAGCATGGTTACCAAGGTCAAAAAAGGCACCCACCCACGGACTCTGGAAACTGTCAATGTAGTCGGCGAATGGTCGAGCCGACTGGGTCCGCGAGCCCTTGCTGTCGTAAAATAGTCCGTTCCAGACATTTTCAAACAACACCCTCTGCCCAAGCGCTGCAGCCAAGGGAAGCACCTGACGAATCTCATCCCGAGCGAGGTCCGGGCCTTGGGGACCGTCCTCCGCTTTCCCGATCACAATCAGTACACCACTTCCACCGGCGGCATGCGAACAGCGGATACAATGCTCCAGGTTGGCACGGCCTTCCGCGCGAACCGACGCGTCTGCGTGGGTGAGGGTCTTGCCCCAATGAGCATGGTTAATTGCATTATGAATGAAGACGCCGGTGGCCTCAGATGCCGCCCGAAGTTGCTCCGGCGTCACGCTTGCGGCATCATCGAAGTCGACCCCATCCATTCCGGCTTCGCGAGCACTCATCAGCCGGGCCTCGAGCGACCCGCCTCGAGTCATTCCATACTTGCACGAGAAAAGCAACCCGTGCTCTGGCGTCGGTGGCATTGGCATCGAGAGGCCTGCGCTACGCGATGATGCAACACCGACATCATCTCCGCGGACCAGCCCTCCCGCCGCGCTGACGGCGACTGCAGCAAGAACCTCGCGGCGGCGGAAACCGATCGTCATTTGCTCCTCCAGAGGGGGACCGTAGACAGGATATTTATTGCCGAATCGACCCATTTCTCAATGCCAAATCATCCTCGCGCAATTTCTTTTTGTACCATACCGTGACCTAGCCGTGCTGAACTCGCTTGAGCGAAAAAGATTTTTTTCTGGTTCCGTCTGAGGTTTTCGAGGCATAAAAATACGACCGAGTACTTCGGCTATCTCGCTCCTTCACACCATGCCACGATCGGGGGAGTCGCCGTGGGGACTGGCCCTCTCGCCGCAGCAAAAGCACTCGAAATCCTGGCCCGTGTTACAGCCGTGACCCGACCACTGGGGACACCGTCCCGCCTCAAGCAGATCGTGCGGCGGGCCCGACTCCTCCTCGGGGAACTCCCCGGGTTCATGCCGGTCATCGACGACATGATCCAAGGGCTTGATGGAAGCCGCTCCCATTTTTTCAGCGCCTTTCGCCGCGAAACCGGCCAGACACCCTCCGGCTACCATCTGCGACTCTGTATCCGCCGGGCCAGCGACCTGCTCCGGACCTCCGATCTCCCGGTGAAGGACATTGCAACCGCAGTCGGCTTTCGCAACCCGTACCATTTTTCAAAACTGTTCAAGCAGAAGACGGGGGCATCTCCACAGCAGTTCCGTGAGGCCTGGCGTCGCACTGCCAGACCTCCCGGATTTGTCGAACCCGGCGACGATACGGCACACTACTGATGATGAGAGTGAGACGGTTTTCGAACTCCGTGAACACCTGCCACTTTTCCCCATGACCGCACGCATAGGACTCGCGCTTTCCGGCGGTGGATTCCGGGCAACCCTCTTTCACCTGGGGGTGATCCGCTACCTTCGCGACAACGGCTTGCTCGACATGGTCACCGACATCGCCTCGGTGTCGGGCGGCAGCATCCTCGGGGCCCACCTCGTTCTCAATTGGGATCGCTACAACGGCACCGACGAGCAATTCGATGAAGTGTCGCGGGAACTGATTCGGTTTATTCAGTTTGATGTTCGCAACCACATCGTGCGGCGCCTCCCCCTGATGCTGCCCTTCCGCGTGGCGGCTCGCCTGATCGGCGCGGAAGTTCCCGGCTTCTCGGCCAACGCGCTTCTGGAGGGCTACTACCGGGAGTTTCTCTTCGGGGATCGTCGACTTTTCGAACTCCCTGAGCAGCCCGCCCTGCATGTGTTGGCCACCAATGTGAGCGACGGCGTGATGGCTGTGTTTAATCGGGAAGGCCTGCACATTCAGAAGCGCAGCTCCCACGACTCGGATCCCTTCCACCACGTGCCCGGCCAAACGGCAAGCATCGCGAAGGTTGTCGGGGCGTCGTCGGCATTTCCCGGTTTTTTCCCCCCCGTGGAATTCACCGCTGCCGACCTTGGTGTGCATGACGGGCAGTTTGTCACTGAGTCATTTACCGACGGAGGCGTCTACGACAACCTGGGCACGCGGGCCTTTCTCTGGCTCAGGCACTACCACGGCGAGGAATTTTCTCGCGTGCTGGTGAGCGATGCCGGAAAGCCGTTCCAAATCCTCGGCAACACGGCACTCGGCTTCGTGGCCCAGTCGATTCGTGCCTCCGACATTCTGTGGGATCGAGTCTGGCAGTTGGAGCGGGAAAACTTTGGTGATCGCAACGGTTTCATCTTCACCCAGGTCACGCAAATCGTCGACCCACACCATGACCCGCACGCGCTTCATCCAGTCGTGCAAGCTGAAGTCTCGATGATTCGCACCGACCTCGACCGCTTCAGCGATTTGGAGGTGAACGCTCTCGCCGTACATGGGTACGAAGTGGCCCGAGACACGAACCGTCAGATCGCCGATCGCGCTATCAAACCGGTTCGCGAGGGGCCGGTCTGGGAGCCGCTGCCCGGTCGCGGGTCGATCCTCACGGCGGTGACGGATGTCGCCGAGCATCCGACTGTGCCCGGCACCGCCCGGACCGGGGCGACGAATGTTGCTGCTCGGATGGCAGAAAAACTCCGCCGTTCAAGCCGCCGAAAGGTCTGGGCGACGTTGCTCGACTGGAAGGACTGGCCCAGCTACGTCTACCTGATCGCCGGGTTCCTGCTCTTTGTTGTTCTCCCGGTTCGCTTCTATCAGATTCATCGCCGCGCGCGGATGCTCACCGATGTGATCAACTCGATCGCCGCCGGCGATCCCGACATTCGGCTCGTGCTCGACCTTGTGGAGCGCGACCCAACCACCTCATGGCAGCCAATTGCGATCAAAGACGCCACCACCCTCACGCCTTCCGATTTCAAAAATGTCGAAATTCTTTCCCACAGTCGGATCATTGATCTTCGCAACAGTTGGTCGGGAGTGGGGCGGGATGACACGCTAGGGAACCTACGGATTCGCGACCGGATGCGGCTTCGCTTCGACGATGAATCGGGTCCGCGGAAACTCGTCTTTCACACCGTCTTTCCCCTCAAAGACATCGAATATCGCCAGCCGCCCGACCAGCCGCCCCTTGTGGTGCGGCGAATCCCGAAAGACGATGCCGACACGGCCGCGGTAGGTTCAGCCACCGACCACCACGAGAGCCATTTTCAATATGAACTTGAGTTCGATCTCTCGGGATACCCGGCGGAGAAGCAGGTCACGCTGGAACTGGCGGCGATCATTCAATTCGCCGATCTTCCGCCCGGGCGGATGCCGCTCATGCTGGAATATCAGGCCGACCTTCTGACCGTGTGGATGCTGTTCCCCGAAAACCATCCGTATCGCACGTATCGGCTGCTGCGCTATCCGAAGGGCCTGCCGGAGGCGGCCGAG
>JAQBZA010000062.1 GCA_027622795.1 Planctomycetota bacterium
GCCCGTGCCCCGTCGCCGGACGTTCGCTACGGGCATCGTGCCCTTCGCTCACTCTCTGCCGGCTACGCTCCGCCATCCATGGCTCCGCTTGCCGCCAAAGCCGGCTCCCGGGGCACGGGCAGCCCCTCACGGTTCCTGCGATATGGTACTCACTATCTCAGGGGTGGAGATGGGGCCGCCGGCAAGGCTGCTCGGGTAGCCAACCGGACGATTGCCTGCCTGGAGGGCAGGCGTTTTTGGCCGCAGCGACCTGTGGTCGCGAAAGGCCTAAGCCAGTGGGGGGCATGGATGCCCCCACTGGCGTGAAACTAGAACGTCGAGAACGCCTCAAACTCGTCGTAGGGGCGGTGCTCGAGGTTGACGAACCGCGTGTAGTCGTGCTGCCAGAGCAGTTTGATGTCGCCGATGGGACCGTTTCGCTGTTTGGCGACGATGATCTCGGCCTGACCTTTTACCCGCTCCCGATCTTCATCGTTGGACTGATAGTATTCCTCGCGGTGTACGAACATCACGACATCGGCATCCTGCTCGATCGCGCCGGACTCGCGGAGATGATTGAGCCGGGGACGATTGTCTCGCGACTGCTCGGCCTGCCGGTTGAGCTGGGCCAGACAGAGCACGGGGATGTCAAGTTCACGTGACATCGTCTTCAGCCGACGGGCAATCTTGGCGACCTGCTCCTGTCGTTGATCGCGAGGATTGTCAGGCTCGATCAACTGCAGGTAATCGATCACAATCAGCGAGAGCCCCTGCTTTCGCTTGAGACGGCGGGCCACGGCGGCGATCTCGGTGAGCGTGCGGCTCGGCGTGTCATCGATGAAGAGCGGCGCAGCACTGATCTCAGCCGACTTCTGCACCAGCCGCCGCCGGTCTTCCTGAGAGATCGTGCCATTACGGAGGCGGTGGCCGTTGACCTGCGCCGCTGAGCAGAGGAGGCGGTCGGCCAGTTCGAGGCTTGCCATTTCCAGGCTCACGAACAGCACGGGTTGCTTGAGATTAATCGAGACATGCTCCGCGATATTCATCGCGAATGCGGTTTTACCCATGCTTGGTCGGGCAGCAAGGATAATCAATTCGGAGTTGTGGAGGCCGCCACAGAGGGTGTCGAGCTCGGTAAAGCCCGTTTCGACGCCGCCGAGCGCATGCTCATGCTTCATGCGGGCGTCCATCCGTTCCATGACCTCGACCAAAACCGATTCGATCGGCTTGGCCTCGGCCGAACTGCGGTGCTCAAGGATCGAGAAGATCTTCGCTTCGGCTCGGGCCACCAACTCGCGGGGCTCGTCGAGCGCGTCATAGGCATCGCGGAGAATGTCGGTGCTGGCATCGATGAGCGAACGCAGCATCGACTTGTCGCGGACGATTTGGCCGTAGTGGGCCGCGTGGGCCGCGTGGGGGACTGACTGTACGATCTCAGCCAGTGAGGGTGCGCCACCGACTCGATCGAGATCACCCTTCGTCCGCAGTCGCTCCAGCACGATCGTAATATCGATCCGCTTGCCGGAGTCGTGCAGCTCGAGGAGATGGCGAAAGAGCAGTTGGTGCGCGTCGTCGGCGAAATCCTCGGCGCGGATCAGCAGCGCCACATCGTCACAGACGTCAGGCTTGAGCAGGATGCTCCCGAGTACGGCCCGCTCGGCATCGACGTTGGCCGGCCGCTCCCGGACATCGAAGAGGGTGGGCGAAACGGGTGCAGGACCCTCATCGCTGCGGCCACGGCCGCGGCGGGATCCGTCCCGGATCGCAGTGTTCTGCGGAGCGGCCATGCCACACCCTCGACGAACGATACTACTTGCTGCCCTCGCTGCTCGACGGCACCACCCACACCTTCATCTCTCCCTCGACTTCTGCTGCGAGGCGAATTTTCACGGTGTAGAGCCCCACCTCTTTCAGCGGCCCCTGCAGGATGATGCAGTCGGGCGACACCATCAGGTCGAGTTGCTTGAGCGAGCGGGTGATCTCCGCCGGTCCAACTGAGCCGTAGAGATGCCCCTCATCGTTGGCATTGGCCTCGATCGTGACGCTTGTCCGTACCAACTCGGCCAGTTGGCTACGGAGCCCAGCCAGCCGTTCACGGGCGATCTCCTCGAGCTTCGCCCGATGCTTCTCGACCATCCGCTTGTGGTGGTCGGTCGCAATGGTGGCCAGGCCTTGCGGGAGGAGGTAGTTGGAAGCGTAGCCCCGCTTCACCTCGACCACATCGCCCTGCTTACCGAGGTGCTCGACGTTGTGGATGAGGAGCAGTTCGACACCTCCTCGGGGCCCTTTGGGGAGATTCGTTGAGCGGCCACGGCGGCTGGTCTTTGTGGTTGTGGCTGACATGGTTCGGTTCCTTGAAGCGAGAAAATAGGATGCAGGAAGAGCAGGGGAATTTCAGAAGGGGATGTCGTCATCGGCACCGGGGGCTTCGCCCATGTCACCATCATTGAACGATGAAGACTGGTCGAACTCATCGCCACCTCCTCGGGTCGCGGCAACGCGAGGCTTGCCGCGGCTCCCCTCGCCACCGCGGGAGCCAAGGAGTTGCATCCGATCGCAGACGACCCGGAGCTTCGAGTTTTTCTTGCCGTCTTTCTCCCACTGGTCGAGTTTCAGGCGGCCCTCGATCAGAAGTGGAGAGCCCTTGGAGACGTACTCGCCCGCCACCTCCGCGGTGCGGCCCCAGAGGGTGACGTCAACAAAGGTTGTTTCCTCGACCCACTCTCCCTGGGCGTTCTTACGGCGATCGTTGACGGCGAGCCCGATGTCGGTCACGGCAGTGCCGCTGGAGATGTAGCGGAGTTCAGGGTCGCGTGTGACATTTCCGAGAAGGATCACTTTGTTGAAGCTGGCCATCACTGCCTCCGTTTCTTGGTGCCCGATCTCAGCCGGGCCTGCATGGTAAACTGAACGCTTGTACAAACTTCAGTGACAGCCTAGCGGGTCGTGGTAAACCGTGCAAGCAGTTCCCTTGGTTCGCTGATCACGCGGTGCCCGCCGCCGCTGTTTTGTTGCTGGTTTCCCCGGCTAGGGCATGTTGCACGAGAGCGTCGGCAATCCGCGGATCGACCTTCAAGATCAGCGAGCGAAGAATGTCGTCTGCAATCTGGCACTGCCGCTCAAGGGGGGCCACGCCGCCCCCTGCCATCTTGAAATAGGTGAGCCAGTAAACGCCCCGCTTGTGGCCTTTGATTGGGTAGGCGAGTTTCCGTTCATCCCACAGGCGAGCGGCGAGGATCGTGCCACCGGCCTGCGTGATCAGATCACTCACCTGCTGTGTCGCAGCCGCCGGGTCACGCGAATATTTTGTTGGATCGAGAATAAACATCCCTTCGTAAACAACCATGGTCGATTTTCTCCTGCTTTCGTGTCAGACGTGTCGGGAAGTGGAAGCGGTCGTGGACGGTAGAAAAACGGTTCAATTAAAGCGGTTCATGGCAGCTTCGATGCCGAGAGCGAGCCACTCCTCCACGGCGTCGGCAGCCCGCTCGAGGACACCTGCGACATCAGCATGCTCGTGGGCAGCGAACTTTCCGAGCACGAAGTCGGCCGTCTTCCAGCCCGGTGCGACCGGACCGATACCGATCCGGAGTCGGGAAATGGCCGTGGAGCCGAGTCGCGCCAGCACGTTGGTGAGGCCGTTTTGCCCACCGCCGGAGCCGCTGCCGCGGAGACGAATCGTGCCGAGTGGAAGTTGGAAGTCGTCACAGATCACCAAAATGTTTTCATGGTCGATTTTGTAGAAGTCGCGGGCGGCCAGCACGCTTGAGCCACTGAGATTCATCCAGGTGAGCGGCCACAAGAGCAGGGCCGAGTTGCCCCGCAGGGTGACCTGTGCCACCGCGCCTTGAAACCGCTGCCGTCGCACCGGAGAGCCGGCTCGGCTTGCGAGGAGCGACAGCACGTCGAAGCCGACATTGTGCCGCGTGCCGTCGTATGCTTTGCCCGGGTTGCCCAGCCCGACGATCAGTTTCACGATGCTTCATGAACGGAGGCTGGTTTGACGAGCCACAATGGCCGCGATTCACTCCGCCGCTTCTCCCTCTCCTTCCTCAGTTGGCTTGCGACCGATCACTTCCGGTTCGGCGGGAGACACTGCGACCGCCTCCTCCACCTTACCACCCGCCATGGTGCACGTGACGACAGGCTCGTCGCCATCCGTAACAGCCACTGCTCCAGCGGGCAGTTCGAGATCATGCACCTTCACGGCGCCGCCTACTTCGAGGGCAGCGATTTGGGCGTGGATCTTTTCGGGAATTTGGTCGGGTGTGCACTCGATCTCGACCTCGTGCAGCACCAGATTGACAGTGCCGCCAGCCCGGTGGCCGGGAGCGTCGCCCCGCAGGTCGATCGGCACCTTCACCTTCACCCGCTCTGTCTTGCTCACTCGCAGCAGATCAACGTGGATCGGCTGGACGCCGAAGGTATCCCACTGGAGTTCGCGGATCAGGGCGCTTTCCTTTACAGCGCCGGTGAGATCGACAACGCGGCTGCCGTGACGGATGACGGCCTCGAGGGCCTCCCGCTTGGCGGCGAGATCGACACATTTTTCGCCGTGGCCATACAGAATCGCCGGCACCAGGCCCTGGCGGCGGAGACGACGGCTCTCCCGGGTGCCAGTGGCTGCCCGTGTGACGACTTCGAGGGAATCGCTCATGAAAACTCCTTGTTTCGAGCCCAGTAGTGTGCCATGCCGGGCAGGTTTCGCAAGCCCGCCGGTTTCGGCCCGCTTGGAACCCCGACAGAAGGTGGTTGGGATGGCCAGTCAGTCGCTGCCGAGGGCAGCAACGGGAATCACGGCCAGTTCGTTGGCCGCATGGCTTTTGTGAGTGTAGCCCACATAAAGCCTGCCGGCGTGCTCGACCGCGTACGGGTAGCTGAAATCGGCCCGCTTGTCCGAGACTCCCGGAGTCTTGTCCGACACCGAGTGGCGGACCGCAAAGACTTTGCTGAATTCCTTCTCGCCCGGCTTGCTGAGGGCGATCGTGAGTGGCGCACGGCTGCCGCCGGTGTCCGCGGTCGTTGTGCATACCAAAAACCGCTGCCCAGTTGAGAGTGTTCCTGCGTAGGGCTTGCTCGTGGTCATGGGGAGGTTTGAAGGGGACGATGGTGTCCAGGTGCGGCCCGAGTCAGCACTCGTTGAAACGAGCGCCAGCGGCTTCTCGCCATAGCGGGCAATGTTTGTGATTCTGCCGTCGTCGACGATGACAGTTGACTCGCCCCAGATCGTTCCGAGCCCACGGATTGCCGGGATCACGACGAGATCCCACTTCGTGAAGTTGTCACCATGGCTGATTGCGACGGCAGCCAGGTTGCCTTCAACGTCATAGCCGTTTGCAACCCGGAAGCCAGCCATGATCCAGTTGCCGTCAGCGAGCGGTTGCGGTTCCTGCATCGGCCAGAAGCCGTCATCGACCACGATCCCGAGCGGATCCCAGCGACCGGTGGTCTCGTTCAGCCGATAGCCACGGGTGTGGGTCCGCTGGAAGCGATCGTAAAAAGCCCCCATGAATGCCCAGAGCTGACCACCATGGGAGAGAAACGCACCATGGCTGACCCCGAGGTTGTCCTCACCGTGGTCGATCACAACTGACGCGCTCCAGGTCGCACCGCCATCATTGCTCACCCGCGCATGTGCCTCCTCGGAGGCGGTGTTCTCTCCGCCCTTGTTGAACCCGTACGAGGCATAGAGTTTGCCTTTGTGCCAAGCCAGACCGACGCCAAGTGTCCAGTTGCAGCCATCGGTGTCTGGCCTCTGTTTCTTGATGACGTGAAATGTCGCACTGTCAAGAAGTGAAGCCGCGGCAGCCTTCGGCAGGGTGGCCGTGGGATCCCAAAGCAGTTGCGGATCAGCTGCTCTGACGGGAACAAGGGGGTAGCTCCAAAGGACGGCAAGGCAGATCGCGAAGCATCGACCACGATTCAGACAGATCATTTTTCGGGTCTCCACATGTGTGACAGTGTGACCAACAGTCGCACGTCCTTCACCAGCAGGTTGTTGGAGGCGACTCCACATGGCTGACGCAGCCACTAAACGGCCGGTTGAGGTGAACGATCCGCGGCCACAGCAGGCCTGATGGCAGACTCCACGACACCGTGCAGATCAACCAGTCGGCGGTAGCGGTCGTAGACCCGGGCGAGCGTGGCCACCGACTCGGGCCGGGGGGCGAATCGGTGGTGGCTGTCGGTCCGTTGGTCGGCCAGAAATTCGGCCCACGCCGGGGCCCGGCCGGCCAGCGTCTCGTCGCGAAACTTCGCCATCAGGGCCGCCCCCCAGGCTGTGCCCTCTTCGGCGCCATCGAGAATAGTGACGGGCGTATCAAAGGCATCGGCCACGAGTTGGCCGAGCTGCGGCGTCTTGACGAGTCCGCCCGACAGGATGATCTCGGTGCGCGGATAGCCCTGCCGGTCGAGCTCCTCACTGCCAAGTCGGAGGTTGAAGATCGTTGCCAGGAGCATCGCCTTCACAGCGTTGCCGGCCGAAGCGGAAGAATCATTCAGCCCGATCACGAGGGCCGTGCCCCCCTGCGATACGCCGAGGCCCGGCTCATCGTCCATGAACGGGAGCGCGAGGAGGCCGCCGCAGTCATCCGCCGCTGCCAGCACCTGTGGCATGATCGCGGCGAAGTCACCTCCAAACATTTCGGCGACCATGTTCATGGCAGTGGTGCCATTGCGGAGCCAGACCATGTTGATCGGCCGGCCGTCGGGCGAGCAGAAGTGATCGATGGCTCGGGCGATGCCGTTGAAGGGACGGTCGCCGACGGAATTGGCGACCACGCTCGTGCCGAAGCTCATCGACACCTGCCCCGGCGCGGCGATCAGCGAGCCGGCCAACGCCGCCGGCTGGTCACCCTCTGCCGGCGCCACGGGAATGCCCTCCGGCAGACCGAGCAACGCGGCACCACGGGCATTGAGCAGGCCGCCGTCTTCGCCCGCTCGCCGGACCTGTGGCAGAAGCGTGCGAATGCCCGGCAGCATGACACCCGGCAGGTTGTGGGCCGCCGCTTCGTCGGCGATTGCGTCAAAGGCCTCGGCGAGCCGGGCGTCGTAGTTGAGCGTGGCCTGATCGATCGGAAACATGCCGGCCGCGTCGCCAATCCCGAGCAGCCACTGACCGGTGAGCCGCTGGGCGATCCAGCCGGCAGGCGTCGTCAGGTGGGCCGCCCGGGTTGCCTTCTCCGGCTCGTGGCGGATCGTCCACAGCCAGCGCACGGCCGTCATCCGCTTGGGGCATTTCACACCAAACTTGTCGGTGAGTTCATGTCCCTCAGGCTCGTTGCGGCCGTCGCACCACAGCCGCGCCGATCCGAGCGGCTCGCCGGCCGCATCAGCCAGCACCTCGCCGTGCATCTGGCCGGAAATCCCGATCGCCCGCACCTGCATCGTGATGCCCACGGCAGCCAGCTTTTCTCGCAGGGCCGCCATCGCAGCGGCCAAGGCGGCCTCCCAGTCGGCGGGGTGCTGCTCAAAACACTCCGCCCCCAGGCCGGGCACCATGTGGTAGGAGCCCTCGCCCGCGGCCAGGATCTTCAGGCCGACATCGGTAAAGATCACCGACAGGCCCTGCGTGCCGACGTCGATACCCAGATAGCCGTCTGTCATGCTGCACCCCGTACGGCGCTCACTGAAACATCATCGACACCGACTCGTTGCGGTGGATCCGCTTGATCGCCTGGCCGAGCAGACTGGCGACGGAGAGCACGGTGACGTTGGGCAGCGTTCTGTCGGCAGCCAGCGGGATCGAATCAGTGAGCACGATCCCCTTGAAGGGGGCCGCCGTGAGCCGCTCCACCGCCGGGCCGACCAGCACGCCATGCGTGGCGGCGGCGTAGATTGCCTTTGCCCCGTGGGCATGGATCACTTCGGCCGCCGAGCAGATCGAGCCAGCCGTGCTGATCATGTCGTCAAACATCAACGCAGTCTTGCCTGCGACGCTCGCGCCGATGATGTTGGCGCTCTTGGTCGTCTCGGCGCTGAGCCGGCGCTTGTCGACGATCGCCAGCGGCACGTTGAGCCGCGTGGCATGCCCGAGCGCCCGCTTGATGCTTCCGGCATCGGCCGCGACCACGACGAGGTCTTCGTGGGGCAGGTCCATCGACTGGAAATAGTTGTTGAGCACCGGCGCCGCATAGAGATGGTCGACCGGCACGTCGAAGAAGCCCTGGATCTGGGCGGCATGCAGATCCATCGCCAGCACGCGATCGGCGCCGGCCCGCGTGATCAAGTTGGCGACGAGCTTGGCTGTGATCGGCACGCGGCCGGCATCTTTGCGATCCTGCCGGGCGTAGCCGAAGTAGGGAATCACGGCCGTCAGTCGGTAGGAACTCGCCCGCTTGAAGCTATCGATCATCACGAGCAGCTCCATGATGTGCTCGTTGACCGGTGGGCAGGTGGGCTGCACGATAAACACGTCGCGGCCACGGACGTCTTCGTCGATCTTGCAGGAGATTTCGCCGTCGGGAAAGCGACCAAGGGTGATCTTCCCCATCGGCAGGTTAAGGTAGCGGGAGATGTCCTGCGCGAGCGGCTGGTTGGCGAGGCCGCTGAAGATCTTGAGGTCGTTCATGTCGCCACTTTGACGGCGGCTTCCCGGTTCTTCAAGGCCGCGGCCACGGCCGCGAGTTGGGCGGGGGTATTTACGGAGAGCGTCTCGCTCGGGTCGAGGCAGGCCACGGCATCGACTGGCCGGCCTTCAGCCAGAAGCATCCCGGGGCAGTCGGTGATGTAATACTCCCCGGCGGCATTGTCGGGCTTGAGACCAGCGAGTGCACGCAGCAGGTCGCGGGCCTCGAACACGTAGGTGCTCATGTTGACCTCGCGGATCGCTTGCTCCGCTTCGGTCGCGTCTTTTTGTTCGACGATCTTCACGAACCGGCCGCTGGTGTCGCGGACGATGCGGCCGAGCCCGGCGGGGTCGTCGGTGACAGCGGTGCCGAGCAGGCAGGAGGCCGCCTGGGATTCAAACTGCCGCAGCAGGCCCGTCACGCTTTCCGGCCGGAGCATTGGCGAATCACCGCAGACGATCACAACCGGCCGCCGGCTGTCAGGGGGATCGTGGGCGACGCAGTCACGAATGAGATCGGTCGCCGCGGCGACGGCATCGCCGGTGCCCCGCTGCTCCTGCTGCACGGCGAACGCCACGCCGGGCATCCCCGCGAGCGCCTGTTCCACCAACTCGCCGCGATAGCCGATCACGACGATCCGGTCAGAAACCCCCGCCGCCGCCAGCGCCTCGAGCACCCATCGCACGAGCGGCTTCCCGTGGGCCTCGAAGAGTACCTTCGGTAGATCGCCCCCCATCCGCGTCCCTTTTCCGGCAGCCAGCACGACAGCAAGTGGTTTGGTCATGCCGCCTATCAGAGTACGACAGGCTTCAGCCTGTCAAACTTGAAGCGGCGGTCCGATACACTGGTAGCCTCATTGGAGAACGTCATGGCAAAAAAAACTGTTTTGATCAGCGACGAAGTCTCGGAAACGCTCGGCGCGCTCGCCGTGACCGCCAGTCGCCTGCGGGGCGGAACCCGAGAGGGCGTGTTGGTGGTGGAACTCGTGGCGGGCGCGACCCGCGTGGTCGTGCTGCCCGATCGCGGCCTCGGTATCTGGAAGATCGTGAGCGACGGCGTGGAACTGGGCTGGCAGTCGCCGGTGCGAGGACCGGTGCATCCGCACTTTGTGCCGCTGGCGGAGCCATCGGGGCTGGGGTGGCTTGATGGCTTTGACGAACTCATGGCCCGCTGCGGCCTCGTGAGTAACGGTGCTCCCGACTTTGATGCTCATGGTCGTCTCGTGCATGGGTTGCACGGGCGGATTGCCAATCGGCCCGCCCATGATGTGGCTGTCGTGCTCGATGATGATGCTGGCACGGTGACGCTCACGGCTGCGGTCGACGAGACGCGATTTCTGATTCATGACCTGCGGATGACGACCAGGCTCGTGGTGCATGCCGATCGGCCACGAGTGGCGTGGACCGATACGGTCGAAAACCGCTCCGATCGACCGACCACGATGCAGATGCTCTACCACGTCAACTTCGGGCCACCGCTCTTGGGCGCCGGGGCCGAGGTCGTGGTGGACGTCGCCGAGATCGCGCCACGGGATGCTGCTGCCGCCGAGGATGTCTCAGGCTGGAATCGCTTCGTTGGCCCGCAGGCCGATCGAGGGGAGCAGGTGCACTTCATGCAGGTCCGGCCAGATGCCGACGGACGGGCAGCCGCGATGCTTGTCTCACCTGACGGCGACACGGCGGCGAAGCTCTCCTGGCGGGCGGCGGAGTTGCCCTGCTTCACGTTGTGGAAGAATCAGCGGGGCTTGGCCGACGGCTATGTGACGGGTCTTGAACCGGGTACGAACTATCCCAACCCGCGATCGTACGAGGCGACACAAGGCCGGGTCGTGCCGTTGGAGCCACATACGAGCGTCGCGTTTGATCTCGCCATCGAACTGCTCCGCGGCAACGCCATCACCACCGAACGGATGCGAGTGGGCGGCCCAACGCCCCAGATCCACTCGCAGCCCAAGCCCGGCTGGTCGTGTTGTTGATTGGCGCAGGCAAGGCTGCTGTCAGTGTTTTTCGTCGTGGGTCATGCGTAGGCCAACAAGTGTTTGGCGGACCTGCTCTCGGGTTCCGACGGCAACCCACATCAGGTACCGATAGCTGCCTGCATTGAGGAACTGAGCATCAGCGCGGGCCCGCTCACGAAAAACGCAGTTCCACTTCGCGACCTGCGCCCGCTCAAACCAAAATCGGCCATAGGATGCCGGAAGACCTGTCGAATGCGCTGTGCCGGGCGACCAGACTCCCATGGCATGCCCCCCGTCGGCCGTGGAAAGCACAACTGGCAGGCTCTGTTCTCCCGGGCCGTTGGAGAGAGCGTGGAGCGAGTCATCGTCACCAAGGGCATGGAATGTTTGAAATTCCGCGGGCATATAGCCCGTCAATGCTTCGAAGGTGGCCCGCGTATGCCGCTCGTCAAATGGAACGGTGAACGTGACCTGATAGCGAATGGCATGCTCGAAGCCCGGGGTACCGATCTGCACCTCTTTCTGGAGGAGATGATTCGACAGAGCGGTCGTGTTGCGGGCCGGATGGCCGCCAGACTGTTGGTCAGGGCGGAGCCAGAATGCCATCTGCGTGACAGTGCTCAGTTCTCTTTCAGCGGCTGACAGCCACAGCAAGCGGCTTGTGCTTGTGGGGCCATCCATGTCGCGTTCGCAGCCGGCCTCGGTGGGATTAAATGTCTCGTTGAAAAGCGTGCCGTCCACATCGAGGTTGGAGGCGCTTTGCAATTGCCGGCCATGGTCAAGCGAATCAATGAATTCATGACCGTTCCAGCGCACGGAGTGGATCGCTCCGGCGAGCCGTGATGTGGTGGTGATCACGATTTCAGAGCCCCCCGCCGGAGCCCGAATGACAGCGTCTCCCGAGACCGAAGGAGGAGCCGCCGGCGTCGACCGTGGGAGGACAACGACGAGGATGATCAGCGTCGCAACGAGCCGTTGTGGTCGGCGGGCGGCAGGGGCCATGGATGCTAGGAGCGACATGCGTGGCAAGGCCTGGAGGGCGGCAGGGGCCATGAATGGCCCTGCCGCCCTCACGATAGATGGAGGCGGCGGGAATCGAACCCGCGTCCCGTGATGTTTCAGCCCAGACGTCTACGTGTGTATCCGGTCGATTTGGATCTCGTGGCAGTGCCCCCGGCCGACAGGGTGCGTCTTCCACCAGCCCGGAACTTTTTTAACCCCGTCCGTGCCAGGCGGTGAAACGGGGCGAGTCGGATTTGGCAACCGTTTGGGAGGCCCTTCCGACTGGGGCCATCGCACGGGGCGGCTTAGTTAAGCAGCCAGAGCAAACTGTGCTTCGGCAATTGAAGCGTGGTCGACTTTTAACGTGGCCAGCCGACCAACCACGACACGCAATCTGAACCTCCTACGATCCGGTCGAAACCAGTACGCCCCCGAGGGAACGCCGGAAGTCG
>JAQBZA010000063.1 GCA_027622795.1 Planctomycetota bacterium
TGGCAACGGCGGGGCAATGTGAGATCGACATGCGGTATCAGGATCTCGTCCGCATGGCCGACCAGATGTGTCTCTACAAATACATCGTGCGAAATGTCGCATGGCGACACGGTAAGACGGCGACATTCATGCCCAAGCCGATCTACGGCGATAACGGCTCCGGCATGCACACCCATATCTCGCTCTGGAAGGAGGGCGTGCCGCTCTTCGGTGGCTCGGGATATGCCGGGCTCTCGGAAGTGGCGTTGCATGCACTTGGAGGCATCCTGCGGCATGCCCCGGCCCTCCTCGCGCTCACCAACCCCACCACCAATAGCTACAAGCGGCTTGTGCCTGGCTACGAAGCACCGGTCAATCTTGCCTATTCACAGCGGAATCGGTCGGCTAGCTGTCGGATTCCGATGTATTCGGCAAGCCCGAAGACGAAGCGAATCGAGTTTCGTTGCCCGGATCCTACCTGCAATCCCTACCTTGCCTTCTCGGCTCTCCTGCTGGCGGCAATCGACGGCATTCAAAACAAGATGAGCCCCGGTGAGCCGCTCGATCGGGACATCTACGATATGCCACCGGAGGAACTGGCGACTGTCGCCAAGGCCCCAGGTTCTCTCGACGAGGCTCTCGATGCACTCCAACAGGATCAAGACTTTCTCCTCCGAGGTGATGTTTTCACCGAAGACGTGATCGCCACATGGCTGAAGCTCAAGCGCGAGAAAGAGATCGTGCCGATGCGACTTCGCCCACATCCGTTCGAGTACTGCCTCTACTTCGACGCCTGACGATCGGCTTCACACCTTCACGTCGAGAGGCGTTGCATCAGGCTGGACGAGGGAGCACGCCCTCGACCCGTCGCGGGGCGGCGCAGGCTCCCGCCACGCACTCATACAGCACGAGGGTGCCGGCCTCACCTGGCCGGTCAACGAAGAGATGATCAAGGAGACGCGGTGCATCCGCCACCGGCACTGCGTCAACATGCCGTCGCGCCGCCACCACCGCCCGCGGTCGAAACGGTGTGCACTGTGACCTCACTGCCGCGTGAGCAGTGGTAGCGTCGCCGTCTGCCACGACGACGAATTCCTCGATCGGCCCCAGCAGCATGTCGAGGGCGAGGAGTGACTGGCCGGCAGCCGTCGCCGATCGCTTGGCCAGCGGTGCCACGGCGGTGATCGCCTTTTCCGCCGCTTGCCGATACCGCTCCCGGTCGGTGAGCACCGCCAGCCGTACGAGCACCGTGGCCGCCATGCCGGTGGCGCTCGGCGTGGCGTTGTCGAGCATGTCGTGCTGCTGGATGAGCAGCTTTTCGTGGGCGGGCGACGTGCGAAACAGCGCACCCGTCTCGGGGTCGACAAACCCGCCAGCGACGAGTGCAGACTTGTCGGTACCCAGCAGCAGGTCAGCGAGTTGACACGCTTCGGTGATCCACTGCTCGTCGAATGTCGCCTCATAGAGGCTCACAAGCCCTTCGGTGAGGCAGGCGAGGTCTTCCGCGAAGGCCAGCCCGCTCGCCTTCCCCTGCCGCCACTGATGGGCCAGCCGCCCCTGCGGGTCACGGCACTCAGTCAGGATGAACGTCGCCGCCCGCGCGGCGGCCTGCGTGTATCGCGGCTCATCGAGCGCCGCTCCGGCCCGCGCGAGGGCGTCGATCGCCAGCCCATTCCAGGCGACGAGCACCTTGTCGTCGGTGCCGGGCCGCACCCGCTGGCTGCGGGCGGCCAGGAGCTGTTCGCGGGCTGCTCGCATCCGCTCGGCAAAAACTTCCGGGGCGAGGCCATGCTTGCGGGCCACCTCAGCGAGGGGCCGCGGCAGGTTGAGGATTGAATGGCCCTCGAAGTTGCCACCGGGCGTGACGTCGTAGGCTTCACAAAAGAGGGCAGCCTGGTGGGAGTCGCCCAGCACGGTGGCGATCTCCTCTGGCGACCAGACGTAAAACTTGCCCTCCTCGCCTTCGCTGTCGGCATCCTCCGCGGCCCAGATGCCGCCGGCCGGATCGGTCATGTCGCGGAGCAGGTAGTCAAGCGTCGACCGCACGACCGCGGCAAACTCTTCGCGGCCCGTCGCCAAAAAGGCCTCCAGATAGGCCACCGCGAGCAGGGCGTTGTCGTAGAGCATCTTCTCGAAGTGGGGTACGAGCCACCGCTCGTCGACCGAGTAGCGGGCGAAGCCGCCACCGAGTTGATCGTGGATGCCACCGGCGGCCATGCAGGCGAGGGAATGGACGGCGATCTCGAGATCGTCGAGGCGGCCGCTCCGCTGGGCTGTGCGGAGCAGGAGCCGCAGATCCATCGGATGCGGAAACTTCGGGGCCGCGCCAAAGCCACCATACTGCCGATCGAACATCCGGCCGAGCGAGTGAGCCGCTTGCTCGAGGAGCACGTCGGTGGGAAGCCCGCCTTCAGCTGAGGCTGCGACGAGTGACTGCGACAGGGCCGCCGTGATCTCTCCGGCCTGCTTCGTAACTTGGTCACGGCGGTTCGTCCAGGCGTCGATCACCGCGTGGAGCACTTGCGGAAACCCAGGCATCCCGCCCCGCTGTTGGGGTGGCCAGTATGTGCCGGCGAAGAACGGCTCAAGATCGGGTGTGAGAAACACGCTCATCGGCCAGCCGCCGCGGCCGGTGAGGAGCTGCACCGCCGACATGTAGACGGCATCGAGGTCGGGCCGCTCCTCGCGATCGACTTTGATGTTGACGAAGTGGTCGTTGAGGATCGCCGCGATCGCATCGTTTTCAAAGCTCTCGTGTGCCATCACATGGCACCAGTGGCAGGCCGAATAGCCGACGGAGAGAAAGATCGGCTTGTGCTCGCGGCGGGCCCGCTCGAGGGCCGCGGGCGACCAGGGCTCCCAGTGCACGGGGTTCTCGGCGTGCTGAAGAAGGTAGGGGCTTGTCGAGTCGGCGAGAGAATTATTCATGACGGGAACGAGCGGGCGACGACATCGGCACGCCACTGGGCAACTGCATTGGCGAGCGTGGTTTTCACGTCAGCATAGGCGCGGACAAACTTCGGCACATGCCCCAGCGACAGGCCGATCAGGTCGTGGAGTACGAGCACCTGCCCGTCGCAGCCAGGTCCGGCACCGATGCCGATCGTGGGGATGTCGATCGCGGCGGTAATCGCCGCGGCCACCTGGGACGGCACACACTCGAGCACGACCGCAAACGCCCCCGCCTCGGCGGCGGCCTTCGCATCGGCGAGGAGATGATCCAGATCCCGCTGCATGCGGTAGCCGCCGAGCTGGTGCACGGCCTGCGGCCGCAGGCCGACGTGGCCCATCACCGGAATGCCGGCGGCGACGATGCCGGCGATCACGTCGGCCTGGCCGGCCGTACCCTCAAGCTTCACGGCCTGACAGCCTGTCTCCTTGAGGATCCGGGCGCAGGAAGCCACCGCCTTGCGGACGCCGAGATGCTGCAGTGGAAAGGGCAGGTCGACCACCACCAGCGCCCGCGACACGGCACGGGCCACGATCTCACCGTGGTAGATCATCTGCTCCAGCGTGGCGGGGATCGTCGAGTCGCGGCCTGCCACCACCATCGCCACGCTGTCTCCCACGAGCACGCAATCGACGCCAGCCTCGTCGACCAGTCGGCCGGTGGGCCAGTCGTAGGCGGTGACCATCGCCAGCGGCCGCTGCTGCCGTTTGGCGGCTGCCAGATCGAGCACAGTCAGGCGACGGAGGGGGGCGGCGGGAACTGTCATGGGCGGGGTGTGTCCGGTGGCGGATCGATGTATAGTGAAGCTTGCGAAAAGAGACCGCAGCGACCACTCAGTGTGATCTCGATACGGAGCGATCGCCATATGGAAGCGTTTTTGCCGCTCACGTGGTCGGCCGCGTTACGGTCCACAGCGATGGTAACGGCACTGGCGATGATGGCCGTGCCGGCACCAGCGTTGGCCCAACAACGATATCAGGCCGGCCCACCCCAAATGACGACACTTGCCAAAGAGCATGGCAAGGGCACGGTCGCCAAGGTCGCCCCGGGTCTGCTCATGCTCAAGCTCCAAAATATCATGTGGGCAGCGTTGCCGGCGCCGGGTGCCGCGATCGAGGTCACCGGCTCTGCCAGCCGTGAGATGCTCCAGCCGAAGCAATTCGTGAGCTGCAACGTGACGCTCGATGGCCTTGGCAAGCCCGCGGGAGCTGCTGAGATGGTGGTGTTGACCGACGGGGGTGTCCCCGGAGTCATGGCCGCTGGTGTCAGTGACATGCTTCAGCAGCGTCGTGGTCCGCGACCGGCGGGCAGCTACACGGTGAGTGGCCCGATCCAGATGGTCGATGGCGATATGATGACCGTGATGGTTGGACGTGAACGGTTTGAGATCACGGTGCCGGAAGAGACGGAACTTGTCGTCCGCTCCCAGAATGTCACGCTCGCCTCTGAGGGAGACGAAGTGGAGGTGGAGGGGAAGTACTTTCAAGTGGGCCAGTTGATGGTGACGTCACTGAAAATCATGATGATAAAGCCCCTGGTGCCTCCGCCGCCCAAGGGGCGTCGTCCAGCGGCCGGAAACTGATCATCGGACTATTCCATGTGTCTGCCCCACTTGCCCAGAAAACGCCGTTGCCGCCAATGGTGACCTTGCGGCGACCCCCAACGCCTCTATAATCGCGGGGTTTCCGCAGGAAATTGATTTCTGTCGGCCTCGGCCGATGGCTTCAGCTTCCCGGATGACCCGTGCGGGTGTAGCTCAGTTGGTAGAGCACCACGTTGCCAACGTGGTTGTCGTGGGTTCGAATCCCATCACCCGCTTTTCCTTGCCGGCGCTTCCAGCCTTTTGTCTCCCCTCTCCCAGAAGTTTTCATGGCCGCCACTACCGACCTTCCTGAAGAATCGACCGCCCTCGACGAAAACAAACCGCTCGCCCTCGATGTGAACGTTGAGAAGGTGTCTACCTGCGAACGGAAGGTGAAGGTGTCGGTGGCCCGTGACGATATCGAGCGGGCCTTCGAGCAGGCGATCGGCGACCTGATGCCCACGGCGCTGCTGCCCGGCTTCCGTCCGGGGCGTGCCCCGCGGCGGCTGGTGAGCAGCCGATTCAAGTCGGAACTCAAAGACCAGGTGCGGTCGAAACTGCTCACCGACGCGATGTCGCAGGTCACCGAAGACCAGAAACTGGCCCCGATCAGTGAGCCCGATCTCGACCTTGAGGCCGTTGTCCTGCCCGACGAGGGGCCGATGACGTTTGAGTTTGGCATCGAGGTCCGGCCGGAGTTTGACCTGCCCAAGTGGAAGGGGCTCTCGATCAAGCGGCCCAGCCGCGAGATCACCGATGCCGACGTCGATGAGGCACTCTCCAACATCCTCCGCGACCGCAGCCGGCTGGTGCCCTTCTCCGGTTCGCCTGCGAGTGGCGACTTGGTCGTGGCCAATCTCCGCTTCCTCAACGATGGCAAGGTGCTGTCGCATGCCGAGGAGGTGGAGATGGTGGTTCGCCCCAAGCTCTCCTTTGCCGATGCCGAGCTGCCCGGGTTTGACGCGCTTGTGAAGAAGGCCAAGGCCGGCGACACGGTCACGGCGACGGTGACGGTCTCCGACGAGGCGGCCGTGGAGGACCTGCGCGGCAAAGAGGTGACGCTCGAACTGGAAGTGCTCGAGGCGAAGAAGCTCGAGTCGCCGGAGATGACGCCTGCCCTGCTTGCCGAACTGGGCGACTTCGAATCGGCCGATGATCTCCGCAATGCCATCCGCCGCCAGCTGGAAAACCAGCTCGAATGGCACCGCCGCCGGCAGGTGCGGCAGCAGGTGTCGAGCGCCCTGACGGCCTCGGCCGACTGGGAGTTGCCGCCGCGGCTTCTCCGTCGGCAGGCCCAGCGGGAGCTGGAGCGGGCGATTCTCGAACTTCGTCGCAGTGGCTTTGATGACGACTCGATCCGTCGCCATGTCAATGAGTTGCGGCAGTCGGCGATGGCCAGCACGGCGCGGGCCCTCAAGGAGCATTTCATTCTCGAGCGGATCGCCGAAGAGACGGCGGTGGCCGACACGGCAGCCGACTACGAGGAAGAGATCCGGGCGATTGCCGCCCAGTCGGGCGAGTCGCCGCGGCGGGTGCGGGCCAGTCTCGAGCGGCGCGGCCTGATGGACGTGCTTCGCAACCAGATCATCGAGCGGAAGACGATCGAGATGGTCGAGTCGGAGGCGAAGTTTAACGACACGCCGTTTGAGTTCCCCAAGCCTGATGCCGAGGCCATCGATCATGCCGTGTGCGGGGTCGTCGTCGGCGAGGAGGAATAAGATGAGCCACGAATTCCTCTCCGGGATCACAAATGCCGCCAGCGCCTATGGCGATTACCAGCGGCAGCGGACGATGACGCTTGGCGATCTGCTCCTCGAGAACCGGATCATTCTCCTCCAGGGCGAGATCTACGACGGCAACGCCAACGAACTGGTGATGAAGCTGCTTTATCTGCAGAGCGAGAATCGCCGCAAAGACATCAACTTCTACATCAACTCGCCCGGCGGCAGCGTGACGGCCACGATGGCGATCTACGACACGATGCAGATCCTCTCCTGCCCGGTGGCCACGTATTGCGTGGGACTGGCGGCCAGTGGTGGAGCGGTGCTCCTCGCCGGCGGCTCCAAGGGGAAGCGGCGGATCCTGCCGCATGCCAAGGTGATGATCCATCAGCCCTACGGCCAGGTGGGCGGCCAGGTGAGCGACATCGAGATCCAGGCCGACGAGATCATCAAGACCCGCGAGGTGCTCAATAAGATTCTCGCCGACCACACCGGCCAGCCGATCGAGCGGATCGCCAAAGACACCGACCGCGACCGCTACCTGTCGGCCGAAGAGGCCAAGGAATACGGCCTCGTCGACGAGATCCTCACCAAGCCGCCGGTGGTCGAGGAAGAGGAAGAAGACTGATCCATCACGGCCTCAGCAGGCCGCAGCGAAAGACCATCTCCATGCCCCTGATTCCCTATGTGATCGAGAAGAGCGGCCGCGAAGAGCGGGCGATGGATATTTACAGCCGCCTGCTCAAGGACCGGATCGTGTTCTTGGGCACGCAGGTCAACGACGAGATGGCCAATGCCATCGTCGCCCAGATGCTCTTCCTACAGTCGGACGACCCGAAGGCCGACATCCATCTCTACATCAACTCCCCCGGCGGGAGCGTGACGGCGGGGCTGGCGATCTACGACACGATGCAGTTTGTGACCTGCGACGTGGCGACCTACTGCATCGGCCAGGCGGCCTCGATGGGCGCCGTCTTGCTGACTGCCGGCGCGAAGGGAAAGCGGCGGGCCCTGCCCAACGCCCGGATCATGATTCACCAACCGTTGGCCGGCATGGAAGGCACGGCCGAGGAGATCATGATCCACGCCAAGGAATTCAAGAACGTCAAGCACAAGCTCAACAACATTCTGCTCAAGCACACCGGCCATCCGCTGGCGAAGATCGAGGAAGACACCGACCGCGACCGGTTCATGTCGGCCGAAGAGGCCCGCGACTACCGACTGATCGACGAAGTCATCGACCACATGCCCACGTAGGACAGGCTTCAGCCTGTCAAAAAACAAAAGTAGGACAGGTTTCCAACCTGTCACCGAGAAAACGGCAATGAGGCGCAAGGAGGCGCATCATGAGACGTTTGCATCACAGTCCTGCAATCTGGCTCGGAGCCGTCGCCGCCGCGTTCTTCACCGGCTGCAAAAGCGACTTCAACCAGCAGCTCCTGGAGCGGGAACTGCGGCTCCAGGAAGACCAGATCTACCAGCTCCAGGATGAACTCTCCGACAAATGTGTCCGCCTCGACATGGTGGCGGCGGAAAACCAGTCGCTCAAAAAGCAGTTGGGCATTGCCGATGCTCCCGCCGGCGGCCCGCGGTCGCAGCCGACGCTCGCCGGGCCGCCCCCCGGGGTGACGAGCGTGGCCCCGCCGTCACTTGTTCCCCCGACGATCGAAGACCTACCGCCACCGCCCCGGTCAGCGGCCCCGCCGGCTGATGGCCCACGCTTCGGCGCCCCGGGCAGTGACGCCCCGAGTTTCCGTGGCGGCGTGCCCGCCCCGCCCGCGCTCGAAGATGTGCCTCCGCTGCCCGATGAGTCGACGGCACCAAAGAGCCGCTTCAACGGCACGAGCACGGAGACAACCGAGGAAGAGAAGCCGCCGGTGCTCCAGCTTTCCCACGAGCAGAGCGTGGCCGCCGCACCGCAGTTGACCCATCTGGTGCTCAACGGTGACCGCACCGAATGCATCGATGGCGATGGTGATGGCGTGAGCGAAGCGTTGGCGATTGTGTTTGAGCCGCGGGACGCCGACGAGCGGCTGGTGAGCACGGTGGGCGACGTGTCGATCGCGGTGTTTGAGCCGCTTACCGAAGCGACCGCAGCCGACCCATCGGGCGAAGGCGTGCGGATTGCCCGCTGGGAGATCCCGGCGAGCGAGGCGGCGAGTCATTTTCGGCGGACATCGCAGCACCGCGGCCTGCACTTCGTGCGGCCGTGGCCGGACCGGCCGCCGGCGGCCGAACACGTGCGGGTGTTTGTGCGGATGACGACGTTTGAGGGTGCGGTGTTCGAAGCCGAAGCCACGGTGCCGATTCGATAGGCAGGCTAAATTGCGGCAGTTGTTGAAAACCGACTTGCTGATGAATAGCCCAACCGGTGATCGCTTGTGGAGGTGCTACTGAGCGGGCTATTCTGACGTCACACCAAGAGACCGCCGCGCTCTCGTCAGGCTGCGGTCGTGTTGGGTGACCTGCGAATGGAGTAGCCACGCCTTGGATGCGGACCGTGTTGATCCGGTCGAGAAGACTCCTGCTCCGCCGGCTGATCTGACGCGGGTCATTTCTCTGCGGGCCGATGCGCCCACGGCGCTCCATGTGCCGATCCCGGACGAGACCAGCATGCGGACGATCCAGGGCCGCTATCGCCTTGTCGCCCGACTGGCCTCGGGCGGGATGGGGGTTACCTATCGTGCCTGGGATATCAGGCAGGGGATGCCCGTTGTCATCAAGATGCCGCGGACGGATGTTCGGAACGCTGAGGAAATCCGCCAGCGATTCAGGCGGGAGGTTCGGGCCATGCTTGCGTTATCGCATAAACACATCGTGCCGATCACTGATCACGGCGAGGAAGACGGCTGTCCTTTCGTCGCGATGCGATTTCTGTCAGGTGGCTCCCTCTCGGAGTATCGAGGCAAAGACGAGTTTGGTGAACCGACTGCCCTGTCACCATCGACGCTTCACTTTTGGCTTCCGGGGATTGCCAGTGCGCTTGACTTTATGCACTCCAGTGGTGTTCTCCATCGCGATGTGAAGCCCGGCAATATCTTTCTCGATGGTTTTCTCTGTCCATTCCTCGGGGACTTCGGGCTCGCCAAGATCGTCGATGCCGCCGAAGGGCTGAGTCATGATCAGACATTGACCGGTGCCCGCGCGATGGTGGGAACGCTCGAATACATGGCCCCGGAGTTGTCGAAGTCGGCAGCTGTACCAGACGGGCGGGTCGATCAATACGCGCTTGCGGTGACGGTCTACGAGATGCTTGCCGGACGGAAACCGTTTCGGGGTGAAGTCGCCAACATCATCGTGGAACATGCCTCAAGGCCACCACCTCCTCTGCGAGAATTGTGCCATGATGTGCCGCCGCGGATGGCTGATGCGGTCCACCGAGCTCTGGCCAAAGATCCAGCAGACCGCTTCGCGACATGTGGAGCTTTCGCGGCCGCCGTCCTTGCCGCAGCTCCACTTCTGAGAATCGATACGTCGCGGGCGCGGCTCCTGTGTCCGAGTTGTCGGGCGATCCTTCGTGTGACAAAGACGACGGCTGGCAAGCGGGGCAGTTGTCCACGATGCCGGTCATCAATCGTTGTGGCGGATGATCTCGGTAGCCTGTGGCTCAGTGGTGAAGATACCAGCTCAGCAAGTCTCGCGGATGAGCTGGTGTTCATGACTGAGGAGCCGCATATCAGCTATGCAAGGAAGCGGTCGCGTCGTCGCCCGCCCACAGGCTCCTCCACCATACCCGCCCCCTACTGGGTGGCCATCGGCAGCGCAGTCAGTGCTGCGCTCATCATTGGCATTGCCATCGGTCGTCTGACAGCGAGTGGACGTCAGGCTGACAACGCACGCGGGAGAACGCGGCAGGCGGTCGAGGAGGCCGCAGAGCAGGGGCCGACATTTCTTGGCCAGTTCGATGAACTCACGAAATCGCACGCACAGTTGGTAGACCAAATACAGGCCGAACTCGACACGACGAAGGCGGCTCTACAGGCCGCTAACGAACAGATCGAAAGCCTCAAACGACAACAAGAGAAAAAACCGGATTGAGAGGAGCAGCCGCTCTCCCCAAACCCGATCCGTTCCCACTGAATGGCAACCATGCATCACCGCTGGAGTCCACCCGGATGCGGCGAAAATGCATCGATGCCAGAGGGCAATCGTTGGAGAGTGGGCACGAGAACCGAGGCTCGCCTTGACCCGCGCTTCTACAGCCCGCGGTCTTCGAGGAAGTTGAGCAGGTCGGCGACGCGATTGGAGTAGCCCCACTCGTTGTCGTACCAGCTCACCACCTTCACGAAGTTGCCAAGGCCGATCGTGTCGACCGCCGAGAAGATCGAACTGTGCGGATCGCCCTTCAGGTCCGTCGATACCAGCTCTTTGTCGGTGTAGCGGAGAATGCCCTTGAGCGGGCCCTCGGCTGCCTTCTTCATCACGGCGTTGATGTCGGCCGGTGCGGCGTCTTTGTTGAGCAGGGCCGTGAAGTCCACCACGCTCACTGTCGGCGTCGGCACGCGGAAGGCCATGCCGGTGAACTTGCCCTGCAGTTCGGGAATCACCAGCCCCACCGCCTTCGCCGCACCGGTGCTCGAGGGCACGATGTTGAGCGCGGCGGCGCGGGCGTCGCGGAGATCCTTGGCGGCCGTATCGACCGTCTTCTGCGAGTTGGTGTAGGCATGCACCGTGGTCAAGAGACCCCGGTCGATGCCGTAGGCCTCGTGGAGCACCTTCGCCACCGGCGCCAGGCCGTTGGTGGTGCACGAGGCGTTGGAGATCACGTGGTGCTTCTTGGCGTCATACACCGAGTCGTTGACACCCAGCACGATCGTGAGGTCTTCGTTTTTGGCCGGGGCCGAGATCACCACCTTCTTGACGCTGTCGCGCTTGTGGGCCACCGCCTTCGTGGCGTCGGTGAAGAAGCCGGTGCTTTCCACAACGATCTGCACGTCTTCGGTGCCCCACGGAATCGCTCCCGGATCCCGCTCGGCGAACACCTTGATCTTCTTGCCGTCGACGACGATGTCGTTGCCGTCGTAACCCACCTGCCCCTTGAAGGGCCCGTAGTTGGAGTCGAACTCGAGGAGGTGGGCGTTGGTCTTGGCGTCGGTGAGGTCGTTGAGTGCCACGACCTGCACATCCCCATTGAGGCCGTACTTTTCATAGATGGCGCGGAAGGTGAGGCGGCCGATGCGACCGAAACCGTTGATGCCGACGCGAATAGACACGGCGAATCTCCTGGGGCGGGACGGGAGGGTGCCGGACGGCGCCGCGACGTTGCGGCCAGCCGGCCCCCGGTGGGCGACGGAATATACATCGCGGTGCAGGGCCCGCTCAATCGGCCTCCGGAATTCGGCGGTTTCGACTATTCTTGATCGGAGCATGGCCGCGCCCGTCATCCAGCTCGAACAGGTTCGCAAGCGGTTCGCCCTCCCGGGGGGCGAGGCGGTGCCGGTGCTCGACATCGAGTCGTTCGCGATGGCGGCCGGTGAGCAGTGTGCCCTCGAGGGCCAAAGCGGCTCGGGGAAATCGACGCTCCTCCACGTCATCTCCGGGATCATGCGGCCCGATACCGGCCGCGTGGTGATCGACGGCGTCGACCTCACGCGACTGCCGGAGGCCCGCCGGGACCGGGTGCGGGCCGACAAACTGGGC
>JAQBZA010000064.1 GCA_027622795.1 Planctomycetota bacterium
GGTGGCACAACAAGGTCTGCGACCCGGCAGGCATGAACACCACAGCCACGGGGCCCGTCGGGAGATGTCGCGTGTCGCCAGCGAATGGCCGTTTCCATCAGTGGTGGCGTACGGGAATCGAGAATGGTGCAACCGTTCACGAGCACATCCTCGCAATCTTCGACGAGGAGACCGGCAGGAGTTCCTTCCAGCAGTTGGCACCCCGAGAGCGTGATCCGGTGGCAGCCCACCAACTCCACGAGTGCTTCCTTCTCATTCGGCCGCGCACTCGGAACCGTGTTGCGGCCGACAATCGCATCTTGGATGAGCAGACCACTGATGGTGCAGTCGCGGCAGTCAACCAGCCGAACACCGGTGGCGAGTTCGTGATCACCGTAGTCGGGGTTATGGCCGATGCAGTTGCTGCCCAAGGCGATCGACCGGCAATCTTCGAGAAGAATCGTCCGCTCATGGCCGCTGTAGAGGTAGTTGCCCGAAATTACAAAGCCCAGACCGCCCGTGAGATGGATATTGATTGTTTGGCTGCCGATGAGGTTGCCGGCAATGGTCCACATGCCGACCCGCCGGCCTCCGGCACCACCGGCACCGATGACACGGATGTTGGCACTGCTGGGCGTGGCGGTCGCCTGGATCGTGTTGGATACGATTGTCCCTTCCCGAATGGATCCATCCTTCGCCTCGATCCAGATTTCGCCGGTCGGTTCGTCTTCATGCTCACCGTCAAGGGAGGCATTGGTGTTGTATTCAATGTCATTGCCCGTGATCTGCAGATTGCGGATTTCCCCTCCGGTGATGCGAATGCCTCCCAGTCGACAGTAACTCACATGGCTTGATGCGACGATCGCCTGATGGAGATTGACCTCCTCAAGAAATATGCCGACGCCCGTATTGCGATAGATGTGGCAGTGTGAGATCAGCAGATTACGGGCACGACCGGTAACGTGGATTCCATGCCGCAAGGTCCGCAATAACACCCCCATGAGTGTCGGTTCCATCACGCCCTCGATCCGAATGCCATCGGCCAGCGGGTGGCGGCCGGCGATCTCAAGGTCGCGAATCATCGGCATCCGCTCGGCATCCCATACCCGCGGAGTAAGGCTCCGCGGATCGGCAGTGCCCCCGTGAGAGCCGGTAATGTGAATCGCTGGACCGGGGGCGTCCATGATGAGCCGCGCTGTGCCGCCAGACCCGTGCAACCCATGACGCACGCGAGGACCAGCCACACCTTTGGTGAGGTCGATCGCTAAGGTTCGGGTGATCCGGTAATCGCCGCCGGGAAGGGCAAGATACCCATCACCTTCATCAATCGCATGCTGGAGGGCAACGGTGTCATCGACGACACCGTCACCGATCGCACCGAAGTCACGAACGCTGCTCATGACCACTTGGCTGAGGGGAGCTTTCAAACGACACCGATTGCGGATGGTAGCAAACCATGGCATTCTGGAGAGTGATTTTTTCTGCCACACATCCTTCTTTTTCTCTCCAGAGCATTTATGAACGTCCTTCCATTGCTCAAGCAGTTCAACCTCCGTGCCATCGTTCTTCTCGTTGGTACGTTATCTCCAAGCTTCGTGGCGGCAGCCGACGGTCAGCTTGTGGAGGGGATCTTTGAGTCGAGTGAGATCTATCCTGGCACCCGACGGGCATGGTCGGTGTATGTGCCGTCGGCGTACACGGGCAAAACACCTGCGCGGCTAATGGTCTTCCAGGACGGTCCGGCCTACGCCAAGGCCAACGGGGCCTTTCGCGCACCGCAGGTGTTCGAGGAGTTGATCTCAAAAGGCGAGATGCCCGTCACGATCGCCGTCTTCGTGGCTCCGGGCACGATTCCCGCCACCCGGCCCGGCGGGAAGGATCGCAGCAATCGCTCCTTCGAATACGATTCACTCGGAGACCGATATGTGCGGTTTCTCGAGGAGGAACTGCTCCCGGTGGCGGTCGGTGGACTCTCCGTCTCCACGAACCCGCGTGACCGCGCGATCTGTGGGATCTCGTCGGGCGGCATCTGTGCGTTCACGGCGGCCTGGGAGCGACCCGATCGGTTCGGCCGTGTGATGAGCCACATTGGCAGTTTCACCAACATCCGGGGTGGTCACGTCTACCCGGTGCTCGTTCGCAAGACCAAGACGGCTCCGAAGCCAATCAAGGTCTATCTTCAGGAGGGCCGGGACGATCTCGACAATCTCTTCGGCAACTGGCCGCTCGCCAATGAGGATCTCGCGGCTGCGCTGGCCTTTGCGGGATATGACCATCGCTTCGTGATGACCGATGGCGGCCACTCGGGGAAGGCCGCCGGACAGGAATTCGCCGCTGGTCTACGCTGGCTTTGGTCGGATGATGCCCCGACTGCCCGCGAGGCCTCAGCCCACCCCAAGCCTGGTGAATGGACGCCGCATCCAGACGCCGTGCCGCGGAAGGATGTGCCTCAGGGTCGCGTCGAGACGATGCCTCCCTTCGAGTCAAAGATCTTCCCCGGCACCATCCGCAACTGGTCGGTCTACATTCCCGCGCAGTGCACGGCTGACACACCGGCCGCGGTAATGGTCTTTCAGGATGGACACGACTATGTGAAGCGGGAGGGGCGTTGGCGGGTGCCGGTCGTCTTCGACAATCTGATCGCCAAGGCCGCGATGCCACCGACAGTGGCAATCTTTCTCGATCCAGGCCACGATCCTGGGAAGGAGAAGCCACAGAGCCCCTGGAGAAACTCCAACCGCTCATTCGAGTACGACTCGCTCGGCAACCGCTACGCCTCGTTCCTGATCGAGGAGATCCTGCCGGAGGTGGAAAAGATCCAGCCTCTCTCAGATGACCCGGCCATGCGCGCGATCTGCGGCGCGAGTTCCGGCGGCATCTGTAGTTTCACGGTCGCCTGGGAACGGCCCGACGCCTTCCAGAAGGTGCTCTCCACGATCGGCAGCTTCACCGGGCTCCGCGGCGGCAACGCCTATCCGGCCCTTGTGCGCAAGACCGAGCCCAAGCCAATCCGCGTGTACCTGGCCGACACCAGTGGCGACATCGACAACCAGTTCGGGAGCTGGCCGCTTGCCAATCGGCGGATGGCGGCGGCACTCGCGTACATGGGCTATGACGTACGGTTTGACTGGGCCGAGGGCTATGCACACGACAGTTTCCACGGCAGTCAGCTCTTTCCCGAGGCACTTGCGTGGCTCTGGCGTACGGCACCTCATGAACCAAGCATCGACACCGCGGGTGATCTCAAGGGGGATCTCACGCTCTTGAAGCTGCTCGTGCCGGGTGAGGGCTGGCAACTGGTAGCGGAGGGTCTCGGATTCGCCGACGCCCCCTGTACCGATGCGGAGGGCAACTTCTTTTACTGTGACATGAAGGCGCCCGAAATTGTCCGGATCGGCCTCGACGGGAGCCGGCGGGTGGTCGCCAGAGAGGCCGTCAGTGGCCTCGAATTTGGACCCGACGGTCGCCTCTACGCCTGTCAGGGCGGCAAGAAGCGAATCATCGCGATCGACCCTGCCACAGCGGAGGTGAAGGAGATCGCTGGTGATCTTGCGCCGAATGACCTTGCTGTCACGCCGGAGGGAATTCTCCTTGTCACCGAGACAGGCAAGCGGCAGGTGACCCGTATCGATCCCGCGACCGGGAAGCTCACCGCGGCGGATACCGGCATCACCGGCCCCAATGGGATTGCGCTCTCGAACGATGCCGGCACACTCACGGTCTCAGATTATCGGGGCACGCATGCCTGGACCTTTCGAGTCAATGCCGATGGCAGTCTCGATGCCAAGATGCCCACGATGGAAATGCGGATGCCGATCGATCCGAAGGGAGACTTCCGCTTCCACGAGCCTCCCCCCACGCTGGCGGCATCTGCTGGCGACGGTCTGGCTGTGGATCGCACCGGCCGCTGGTATGTGACGAGTGCTCTCGGCGTCCAGATCTTCGATCCAACGGGGCGGCTCTGCGGGGTTCTCCCCAAGCCCCGCCCCGAAAAGCCGCTCACCAGCTGCATACTCGCCGGCCCAGAGCACTCCTTTGTCTATGTCACCAACGGCGACACGATCTGGCGACGCAAGGTCGCTGTCGAGTGAGTGGCCAAGGCCCACGGTGCTCAATCGATGATCCCCGGCAGTGCCCCACCTGATTCTTGAGTCACTTCGGGGGAGCCACTGTCTGTTTCTCGACCCCATGTTTGTTGATCAGGGCCTCCTGCCCCTGCATCGCCTGCTCCAGGGATTCCTGCAGCTTGCCGATGTGATCCTGAGCCTGCTGCGGTGTCTTTGGTGATTGCTTCACCGCCGCCTGGGCGGCCGCATGGTGCTCGCGGGCCTCGCTTAGGTGGCGATCAATCGTGTCGAGCTTGGCGATCGAATCAGTGTCTTCGGTGGTCGTGAAATATTCCCGCATGGCAGCGGAGTGCTGCTGGGCCAGATCCAGGTGATGGCCCAGCGTGGCGCCTGACAGCGTGGCTATCCGTGGTGACACGGTGCCGGTCTGGCCGAGGTAGCCGTGGTAGTGGCTGGCATGCGCGTGGGCGGCATTCACATGGGAATAGCCGCTCCGGGCGTAAAAGGAGAAGTCGCCGCGGGCCTTTGCTCCCGCATCCCGTTGGGCCTGCGCGGGAGCCGAAAAAAGCAAAACGACGACGATGGCGAGCAGGAACTTACTCATGGAAACACTCCTCGTGACGGGGTTCAGTTGTACGACTCGCACAGGCTCCCTGCGTGACCCTCATGATCGTATCAGACTGAACTTCGCAACGCGAAGTTGTAGGGATCCGGCAACTTTGTCGATTCAGGAAAGGTGTGACAAGCACGGGAGTCAACGGATCGACTTCCGGCACCGACACCGAATTTTCACAGGAGGGTGGGGGCGATGCCGTACGGTGATTCCTCGATGCTGTCGCGATTCGACTGGAAGTCGGCACTGCTCGGCGGTGCCGTTGTCATGGTGGCCTCGTATGTCGGGGTGGTGTTACCGGCACGATCGCAGGTGGCCACGCTCGAGCGGCATGTGAACCGCCTCGCCGCCTCGGTTGACGCACTCAATAACTCGCGAGACGACGTCACGAAGGCGACCTCCTTGCTGGCCCGACTAGAGGGCCAGGCGGCCCGTTTGATCACAGCCGAAACGACGGTCGAGCGGATCGAGTCACTCGCGACCCGCCTGATTGCTGAAGCTGATCAACTGACAGCAGCCGAGACGCTGCTCGGTCGCCTCGATGACCTCCAGCGGAGCCTGGGCCGCCAGGGCGAAACGTTGGCCGTGGCCGAAGCGACGCTCGCCCAACTCGACACGCTGGGGACCCACGCTGTGACGATCGGTCGTGCTGCAGTGCCTGTAGCGGAGCAGTTGAGCGATCTAGCCGCCACGCTTTCTGCACGGTCGGATGAGTCGCAACAGGCGATCGATCGTGCCGAACAGCTCGTCACCCTAGAAAGCCGCCTCGTTGAGACAGCGGTTGATGCACGAGCTGCCGATGCAGCGCTGGTGCGGCTCACCGATCTTGCTGAGATGCTCTCTGGCGCCTCGGGCACAGTCGGCCAGCTTCAGCGATTTGTCGTCGAAGTGATGCTCCTCGAGCCGGCGGTAGGCCGCGCAATGCGGGCACTCGAGCCAGTGGTCGAGTTCACACGAGGTGAACAGCAGGGCGACGGCAAAAATGTGAAGGCTCGATCGGCATCCATGCCTGAGCGGGCAACTGATCCGGCTGACGTCACTGAACTGGCCCGCACTCCAAGCGATGAAAGTCGCTGAGCGGCATCTCGCGCGGGGAAGGCGATGGATGGCTTCCCCGCGCGAAACGTCGCACGATGCAACGCCACCGTAAGCGGAGAAGGCGATGGATGGCTTCCCCGCGCGAAACGTCGCACGATGCGACGCCACCGTAAGCGGAGAAGGCCATGGATGGCTTCCCCGCGCGAAACCTAGTGCGAATGCTTGAATGCCGGCTCTTTGCCTTCATAGGCGCGGTAGAGATTGAAGATCGCGTCTTCAAGCGCCTTGGCGGTGGCCGCATCGGTCGACTGCTTGCACTTCATTGCCGCCACCGTCACGGCATGGGCCGCCTTGAGCTGCTCCATGTAGCGGGGGGAATCCGCCTTGATCCGCTGGGCCAGGAAATAGGTGGCGATGGTCTCCTGCACCTTGGCGGCGTGCTCCTCCTTGGTCATCACCCAGCGGGTGAGCTGGTTGATGTCCTGGCCGGTGGCCTTGCCGGCCAGCTCGTTGATTTGGGCCTGCGCCTTGGCGATCGTCTGCTCGTCTTCCAACAGCTGTTCAAATCGCAGCTGGTCGGTGAAGATTCCGCACGGCACCTGGCAGTGAGCAAAGACCGTGGTGGAGAGGGCTAGCGACAGCAGCAGGCCAAACGTTGTGCGAAGCATCGAAAATTCCTCCTCGGTGAATGAAAGCGACGGTCGTAATCGGACTTCATACGATACACAATTCCGCAGCCGTCAGGATCTCGCCATGGATGCGTTTGTTTTCCTGCTCCTTGAAATGCTGTTTCTGGCCGCTGCCCACTGGCTGGGCGGGCCGCCGTGGACGGCCGTTGGAGCGGTGGCGATCGTATCGCAGGCGTTTGTCCGGCCGCAGCCTGCCCGGCTCCTTCTGCTGGTGCCGGCGCTGGTGTGGCTCGGCCTGTTTCGCCTCTCTGGCAATCGTGAACTTTTTTTCCCGTATGCCATGGCGCTGGCGGCCTTTGTGAGCCTGCCGCTGGCGGCCCGCAGAACCTGGCTGGGCGGGGTCGGGGGCGGGCTGATGGTGGGAACGTTTCTGCTCATCCGCATCCTGCAGCAGGCAGGCGGCCGCGTGCTGGCGGTCGAACTGGCCGTCGCGGCGGTGATCCTCGCGCTGGTGCTCACCATCGCCAACCGCGTGGGAGGCCGCTGGTCGATCGAGGCAGCAGTGGTCGCTGCCGCCTCGCTTCTGGCCTACGCCGGGCTGGCGCTGTGAAGACCGCCCCAGCCGACCTCAGCCGTGGGGCCGCACCTCGCCGCTGGCGAGTTTCTGGCGATACTCGGCCAGACCCCGCGCCACAACGCCCGACAACAAAAAGACACCCAGGATATTGGGGAAGGCCATTCCCAGAATCATCAGATCGGAGAAGTCGAGAATGTTGGTGGCGGTGACCACCGACCCGAGTAAGGTGAACGTCAGAAACAACAGCCGGTAGAGAATTGTGAACGATTCGCCGAAGAGCCAGGTCCAGCACCGCTCGCCGTAATACGACCACGAAATCATCGTCGAATAGGAAAAGAGAAACACCGCCACCGCCAGCACGTAGGGAAACCACGAAATCTGACCGGCCATCGCCGCCGAGGTGAGCGCGGCCCCCTGCTGCTTGACCACGTAGACCGCGCAAGCGTCGTCGTTGCAGACGCCGGTGATCACGATCACCAGCGCCGTCATCGTGCAGACCACCACCGTGTCGATAAAGGGCTCCAGTAGCGACACAATTCCTTCCTGCACCGGGTATTCACCGCGGGCCGCCGAATGGGCGATCGCCGCCGATCCGATCCCCGCCTCGTTCGAAAAGGCCGCTCGCTTGATGCCGATCACGAGGCAGCCCAGAAAGCCGCCGACGGCCGCCTCGGGGCTGAAGGCCCCGCGGACGATCGCAGCGAGTGCGGCGGGAATCGCCGGAGCGTTGGTGACGAGCACATACAGGCAGGCGATCACATAGAGCCCGCACATCGCCGGCACGATTTTGTCGGCCACCGACGCGATGCGACGGATGCCACCGATGATCACGATCCCCACCAGCACCGCCATCGTGAGCCCATAGGCCCATGGATGGGCGTCGAAGAAGGGCACGACGGTGCGGATCTGGTCGAGCCCCTGCTTCACCTGAAACGAGTTGCCGCCGCCGAAGGAGCCACCGATGCAGAGAGTCACAAACGCCACCGCCAGCACGCGGCCCAGCCTTGGCAGCCCGTGGGCGGCGAGACCGTCGGAGAGGTAATACATCGCGCCCCCCATGATGCTGCCGTCGGGTCGAATGTGGCGGTATTGCTGGCCGAGCGTCACCTCCGTGAACTTCGCCGACATGCCAAGCAATCCGGCCACGATCATCCACAGCGTGGCCCCCGGCCCGCCTGTCGCCACCGCGATTGCCACCCCGGCGATGTTGCCCAGCCCCACCGTCGCCGACAGGGCCGTCGCCAGCGCCTGGAAATGGCTCACCTCACCGGCCGCGTCGGGATCGTCGTATTTGCCCCGCACCAACTGGATCGCATGGCCAAACATCCGCAGGTTCACGAAGTTCATGCGGAGCGTGAAGAAGATCGATCCGGCCAGCAGCCAGGCCACCACCACCGGCATGCCCAGCCCGGGCACCTCCCAAAAGAAGACCTTCGCCAGCGGCTCGACGAGATACTTCCCAAAAAACAGATCAGCCTGCTGCTCGAGGGTCGACCGCTGCCCGTCGGCTGCGGCGAGCAACGCGGCAATTCCAGCGGTCGGCATCATGTTCGGCTCCTCATCCAGGCGGCCACGGTTCCGCCCGCGACAAGTCGTTAGGATACTGTGAACTCAACCCGAAGGAAAAATCTGATGCGTCCATCATGCTGTCCGCTGCTGATCTGGTTGGTGATCACGATCTGCGGGCCAACGCTCCAGGCCTGGGCTACCGAGCGGCCCAATGTGCTCTTCGTGCTCTGCGACGACCTGCGGCCCGACGCCGTCGGCTGCTACGGCTCGCCCCACGTGAAGACGCCCCATATCGATGCTCTCGCCGCCGACGGCGTGCGATTTGAAAATGCGTTCTGCACCACGTCGCTCTGCTCACCGAGCCGGGCCAGTATCCTCACCGGGCTCTATGCCCACGCCCACGGCGTCCGCGACAACTTCACCGAGTTGCCGGCCCGGCTGCCGCACTGGCCTCGGCAGCTCCACAACGAGGGCTATGCCACGGCCTACATCGGCAAGTGGCACATGGGGGAAGACAACGACTCCCCGCGCCCCGGCTTCGACTGGTTCGTCTCCCACAAGGGGCAGGGCAAATACTTCGGCACCGAGTGGAACATCAACGACGAGCAGCGTGAGACCACGCCCGGCTACTACACGACCGTCGTCACCGACTTCTGCCTCGACTGGCTGAAGCGGCAGCCGGCCGACAAGCCGTGGGCCCTGTGCCTGGGCCACAAGGCGCCCCACTCCTTTTACTTCCCCGAACCGAAATACGAACACGCCTTCGACGACGTGACGGTGCCGTATCCTCCCAGTGCCTTCGAGCTGGCCGACAAGCCCGACTGGATCCGGCAGCGGCTCACCACCTGGCATGGCATCTACGGCCCGCTCTTCGACTGGCGAAAGAAGTTTCCCGACACACGGCTCGAGGCCGTCAAGGATTTCGAGAACATGGTGCATGCCTATTGGGGCACCGTGCTTTCGGTCGACGACAGCATGGGCCGGCTCATCGACTATCTGAAAGCGACCGGCCAGCTCGACAACACGCTCGTGATCTTCATGGGCGACAACGGGCTCCTCGAGGGGGAGCATGGCATGGTCGACAAGCGGACGATGCACGAGCCGAGCATCCGCATCCCGCTGATCGCCCGCGGCCCCGGCCTCCCCGCAGGAACCGTAGTCAGCAAGCAGGTGCTCGTCGAGGACGTCGCGCCAAGCGTGCTCGAGGTATGCACCGCGCCGCCGCTCACGGACATCCACGGCCGCTCCTGGATGCGGCTGTGCAACGGCGACGATCCCGACTGGCGCACGGGCTGGCTCTACGAATACAACTACGAAAAGCAGTTTCCCTACACGCCCAACATCCGCGGCATCCGCACCGATCGGTTCAAGTTTGTTCGCTACCCGCACGGCGATGGCTCTCCCGATCGCCACCTCCCGGAGCTGTACGACCTCACCACCGACCCGGGCGAACTCCATAACATTGCCGCCGATCCCGCCCATGCCGACACCCGGGCCAGCCTCGAGCGACAGCTGGCCGAGTTGCTCACCTCATATGGTCTCGACGAGGGCCGCGACACGATGCCGCTCGACCAAGGCATCAAGACAGCTCTCCCCGATGCGAAGATCCGCTGATCAGGCTGGCCTGATCGCGTCGAGCACGTCGGCGAGGGGCACGGTGGCGAAGGTGGTGGCGTAGTCGCTCATCGAGTAGGGGATCACGAGCAGGCCGTCGTGGACGGCGCCGCCGCAGCTGTAGACGACGTTGGGCACGTAGCCCGCCCGCTCGTTTTCGTTGGGCGAGAGCAGCGGCTCGGCCAGCCGGCCGATCACCCGTGTCGGATCGTCGAGATCGAGGAGCACGGCGCCGATCGAATACTTCCGCATCGCTCCCACGCCGTGGGTGAGCACGAGCCAACCGGCCGGCGTCTCGATCGGGGAGCCGCAGTTGCCGATCTGCACGAATTCCCACGGATAGGTCGGCCGGAGCACGAGCCGCCGGGCATACCAGAAGTGGAGCATGTCCGACTCCATGACATACATGTTCTCGCCATCCTGACGGGAGAGCATCGCGTAGGCCCCATTGATCCGCCGGGGAAACAGAGCCATGCCCTTGTTGGCAATCTCCGGCCCGTTGAGCGTGCTCACCCGAAAGCGGATGAAATCCTCCGTCTCCACAAACTGCGGCAGCATCACGCTGCCATCGAAGGCGGTGTAGGTGGCGTAATAATGGGTGGAGCCATCGTCTTCCACAAACCGCACAAACCGCGCATCCTCGATGCCGTTGGTCTCGGCCGGTGAGTAGGGAAAGATGACCCGCTCGGAGAGATCGGAGGCGGGGTCGCACTCGATCTCGTAGTTGGCCCGCGCGACGGCGATGATGGCGGCAGCAAAGGGCTCCCATTCCCGTCGCCGCGCCCGTTGCTGCCGCGAGGTGTGAGCCAGCGACGCCTCCAGTTCGCGGAGCGTAAACAGGTCATCGAGCACATCGAACACAAGATCGACGAAGCCATCGGCAATCCCGAGCTCGACAAGTTTTTTGAGAAATAGCGGCTTCTCGTAGCGGCTGTTGGCAACCACATGCGGCGCGGTCACGTAGCCGGTCGGTCTGGCCACCGTGATCCGTCCTCCTGCATCGACCGTGCCGGTGCGAAACCCGACACTCGACACATGCCCCTCGCCGGTTGCCCGCACGCTGAGCACGAATCGCTTCTCCCCCGGCGTGAGGCCCGACTGATCGGGGTGCCACACGAGCGACGGGTTGAAGAGGGCGGCGCTTTCGAGCGCATATTCCTGGGTAAAGTAGGAGCCGATCAGCAGCTGCCGTGACTCGGTGAGCGATCGGTCGGTGAGCAGGTGATGCCGCACCGCGGCAAACCGCTCCTGAAAAAAATCGCGGAGCCGCTGATGACGGCCATGAAACTCCGAGAGCACCCCCTCGAGCAGCCGCTCCACCGCGTCTTCCGAGAGCTCCATCACGCGGCTGATCACCTTCATCGCCCGCTGTGGCTGCGTCGGCTCAAACGGACGGTAGAGCACACGGCTACTGTTAGGCCTGAGGACGACGTCGGTGCGGATCACCTGCATGACACGCTGCCTTTGGCCGGAGCGACCGCAGCTGGCGCTGGCACGCCAGCCCGAGCTTCCAGTGCCGTCATCTCGGCCAGCGAGGTCAGCCAGGCGAGCGTTGACTCCGCCCCCTGGTTTTCGTTCACCCGATCTTCGAGCAGCCCATCCCGACAGCCGCCGGTGTGCGGATCACAGAGCGTGAGCCCCAGCACGTTGTGGCCGCGAAACCAGTCAAAGGCATTGCAGGCTCGATCCCGCCAGCGGCGGTCTCCGGTGGCATGAAAAGCCTCGATCGAGGCGGCGATCGTCGC
>JAQBZA010000065.1 GCA_027622795.1 Planctomycetota bacterium
GGCGGCTACCCGATCTCGACGATGCCGCCCAGGCCGAGATCCGCCAGTCGTTTCAGCGCTATGCGGCGAAGATGCTCCATGTGCCGCTTGCGTCGCTTCGCGAGGAGAGCCGTTTGGGCCCGCCGCACGGGCTGCTCGACGCGCTCAAGCGGCTGTTTGATTTGAAGGAGTAGGGCAAGGCTTCAGCGTGCCTTACTTGCGGCAGTATGACAGGGCAAGCAAGGCGTAGGCCGTGACGAGGTTGGGGTCGCCTTCCATCCATCGAGGGTTCTCGTTGATCCACGAGCCGTCTTCCTGCTGCCGCGCGATAAGGGCGTCAGCGAGTTCGCTTCGCCAGGCGTGGGACACGCCCTGAGCGTCGGTAAACGTCTCGTCTCCAAGCACATCGAGGGCCTTGGCGGCGGTGTGGAAGTAGTAGAAGAGCCCGGCATCACCCAAGCCAGGGTTTTCCCCAAACGTGTAATGCTTTCCGAGCCAGGTGATCGCTGCCTTCACCCGCGGGTCATCCTTTGAGAGCCCGGCGAAGATCATGCTCTTCAAGCCGGCGTAGGTCATCGATGCATAACTTCGCAAACCCCCGGCGGGCGTGGTGCCGGCCTGGCTCTCACCACCGGCAGCCGGCGTGTAATAGAAGCCACCATCCGGGTTTTTGGCCGCGAAGGGCAGTGTGTTGTGGGGGCCCTCGAGGTTTTGTGTACGGGATACGAAGACCAGCGCCCGCTGGATGGCCGGATCGTCTTCACCGACGCCCGCACTGCGAAGGGCCTCGATCAGAAAGGACGTATTGGAAAGGTCCGGTCGGTTCTTTTTTCCGTAGCCCGCGCCGCCGTAGGCTGGATCGGAGGGGCCGGGGCCCTCGCCGTCATCCCACTGCAGCCCCTTCACAAACGCCTCTGCCGCCTTGATGTCGGCGTCGTACTTCCCCGCGGTGTTGCAGGCAACGAGTGCCATCATGGCGATTGCCGTCTCATAGTTTGAGACGAGCGACTCCGGGGGATGGATGCCGCCATCAGGCTGTTTGAAGGAAAGCAGGTACGCGATGGCCTTTTGCACAGCCGGGGCATCGGCGGGCATCCCACTCTTTACGAGGCCGGCGACAGTCAGGGCCGTCACGGCCGGTCCGACCTGCTGCGAAAAGCTACCGTCGTCTGCCTGTCCAGTTTCGACGAGATAGGCCGTCGCCTTTTCAATTGCGGCCTTGATGGCCGCCTGATCCGCAGCCCGAGCGGCGGACACGAAAATCAGGCCCGCCATTACAACGAGCATCATCAGAGAGATTTTCATCGCCGTACCTCCGCCACAAGCATAGGCAGTGGCATATACAGATGGAAACGCCCCGACACGAAATTAGTGAGAGAAACTGGTCGTTGCCGTCACTCTGCTCAGACCGGGGCTGTGGGCAGCGCCCGGGGGTGGGCGGGCACTTGCCGCGACGGGGGCTCGCGGCCTTCCTCCAGGCTCCACTGCTCTCGCTCCTCGTCGGAGGCGTAGAACATCAGCCAGATCGTTGGATCCTCGCCGTCGCTGGCGCTGCAGTCCCAGTGAAAGTAGTTGTCGGGCAGGTCGACCCGCTTCACCTGCGACGGCAGGATATCCCTGCGGATGAGCGAATACAGTTCACGGTCGGAGAGATGATCGGTGAAGTCAAGCACGATCCGTTTCGAGTACAGACGCTCGATCGTCTGCCAGAGCCGGTCGCGAATCTGGTCGTCATCGAGCGTGCAGCCGGGTTGCAGAGCAAGCGTGGGCTCAAACCAGCGGGCGATTGGCACCAGCGGAGCCTGCTCCCAAGCTAACATCGATTCAAGGAACCGGTTTTCAGCTTCGGTGGGAAGCGTGCGGAAGTCGATCTCGAAAATGGCCTCGTCGAGGTAGGGCTCGATTGCATCCCGCAACTCGGCATTGCGGATCAGGCAGTCGACTTCCTCGGGGCCGGGCATGTGGGTGTGTGCCATGCCTCCGACGATACTCACCGTCGCGGGCGGTTCAACAATTGGAGAGCCAGTTTCCTCCGGTTTTTGAGCCGCTCGGCCGCTACGATCGCTACCAGCCGACGACTCACCGCGGCTTGCCAGTTTCACGCAAGCCTCGCCATCCTGGCCTCGGCTTGCGTGCCGACCTCCGGCCGGAAGAAAAGCGGCCCCCCGGGCCGGACTCTCATGGGTGATATCGACAATCCGCTGCCCTGCCCATTTTCCCTATGCCTGCTTGCCGCAGGGCTCAAGGGCGGTGATCTTGGCAACGCGGCGGGCGTGACGCCCCCCCTCAAAGGCGGTGTCGAGCCAGATCCGTACAATTTTGTCCTGCTCCTCCGTGCCGATCATTTCGGCCGACAGGCAGAGCACGTTGAGATCGTTGTGTCGCCGGCTCATCTCCGCTGTCACCTCATCGTGGCACGTCGCGGCCCGAACCCCTGGCACCTTGTTGGCGGCAATCGCCATACCGACACCAGTGCAGCAGAGGAGAATGCCCCGATCGACCGTGCCATCGCTCACGCGGGTGGCGACATCAGCGGCGATGTCGGGATAGTCAACGGCCTCTTCGGTGTGGCTTCCGCAATCGACCACATCGTGGCCCAGTCGCTCAAGCAGGCCGATCACCCGTAGCCGCTGAGCCACGCCACGGTGGTCACTGCCAATCGCAATCCGCATGGATCTCTCCCTGTCCCGCCGTGGTTCGGATCAGACTTCTGATCGTGCGGGCGGCAACCCGAGTGTATCGATTCTTGACGTCAAATGCGCGTGGATTTGCCGGGCGCACGTGCGATAGGTCTCCACCGGGCCGCCGATGGGATCCATCACATCGATCCGGTCAGGGGAAAGCACCGTCACTCGATCCCCAGCCTCGGGGAACTGGGCGAGGATGGCTGCCCGATGTGAAGCGGTCATCGTCCAGATGATGTCGGCCTGACGGATGAGCGCTGCAGAAAGTGGCTGGCTTTCATGACCCGACAGGTCAATCCCGTAGTCAGCCATGGTCTCCAGGGCGCCCGTACTCGCCCGGCCTCCTGACCAGGCTGCTACACCCGCACTCGCCACGGTCACACCGCGTGCCTCGATCTCTTCGGGTTGGCAGCCAAGCCGTTCGGCAAGCATTTTCCGAAACAGTGCCTCGGCCATCGGACTGCGACAGGTATTTCCGGTGCAGACGAAAAGCACCATGATCCCGGCAAGCCGGCGGAGTGTTTCCTCGGAAACGATACCGGGTCGAAGAACGCGGAAATCGTATTCCCCGACTTCGATCACTGACGCAGGCTGTGCGTAGCGGGCCCGTCCGTCATCAATCACAAGATCGAGCCCGTGGCCGCCCCGATCGATCAGATCGGCTACGGTCACGGCAGGAGCCTTCGCAGCAGGCCCAGGCTCGGCGAGCACCACAGGCCCAGCCAGCATCCGCATGCAATCACCCAGCATGGGATGTCCCGGGACTCGCAGCCGCAGGCTACCGGCCCCAACGATCCCCTGCCGTGATGCATCGGGCAACTGGCGCACGAGGCTTTCCGGATGATTATCAGCGACGACCATTGCGACCGGTCCGGGCCAGCAACGTCGCGCAAGCCTGGCCCCCAGCTGACTCATCCGCGGCGCCCAGTCGAGTGCCTCGGCGGCGCTCTTGACGCTGAGAGACAGCAGCGGCTCGCGTGGATGTTCGGGGACGAGCGGGATCAGTCGCTCAATCGCCGATGCAAAACGGGCGGCAGCAGCAATCACATAGTCGGTTTCGGTGGGAAATCCGACCGTCCGCCCTTCTGCCAACGCCTGCACGGCCAGATGCACAACGTCCCGGGCATCGTCGGATTGGCGGAGATCAATGACATGGGGCTGCATGAGAATAGGCCGAACCACGAAAAGTACCGGATTTTACGACGCTGAGTCAAGGTTCAGAGGTTGGGTAAGCAGCGTGAGCCGGATCGGCCCACGAAACGGCTGCCCGTGGCCATCGAGTTCTCGCCGGATAGTTTTCGCCTTGTGAGTGGCCGCGGCCCTCCGCTATTCCTCCCCGGCTTTCGCAGCCACCTTCCCGCCGGATCGACACCACGTGAGACGCCTGCGTGCCTTTGCCAAGACGATGTCCTCAGGGCCTTGCCGCCTGATGACGTCGCTCGCCTGTTGGGCCTTTCTTGGCTCATGGGCCACTGCCCAGGCGCCGCTACCGACGGTTGGCGGACCGCCGCCAGCGACCACCGCCCCAGCGACCGGGAGCTCTGTCGAAAATGATGCCGATCGAATTGTGGAAGTCAGGATTGAGGGAAACGAGACGACCGAGGCTTCGAAGCTCCCGAAGCTGATTACCCGTGCGGGTCAGATCTTTGATCCACAGTCGATTGAAGAGGATGTCCGCACGCTGCATCGGTCGCGGAAGTTCGTCGACATCCACCCCAAGTATGTCCGCGTCCGCGAGGGCGTGGTGGTGATCTTTCAGGTGGTCGAGCGGCCAACGATCCGCTATGTGCGTTTCATCGGCAATGAGCGGGTGACGAACAACACGTTGGGAAAAAAAGGTGAAATCGAGGTTGGGGACTCGATGGATGCCTATGTTGTGGAAGAGGCGAGACGGCGACTCGAATCGTACTACCACGAGAAGGGCTATGACGCCGCCCGGGTGACCACGGTGGAAGGGAGCAAGCCGGGTGACAAGGGGGCCGTGTTTCTGATTGACGAGGGGCTGCGGAAGAAGGCGCTGTGGACGAGTTTTGTCGGGAATACGATCGCCAGTGACGCCCGCCTGCTGACACAGATCAAATCAAAGCCGGGTTTTTTCTGGCTGCTTGGTGGCGACATCGACCGTGAGAAAATCGACGCCGACGTCGACACGCTCACGGCGTACTACCGTAGTCTTGGCTTCTTCCAGGCCAAGGTGGGGCGGGAGGTGCAGGCCGTCGGTGGTGCCGGTCGTGACTGGACAATGCTCACGTTCGTGATCAACGAGGGGCCGCGGTACAAGGTTCGGAACGTCTCATTCATCGGGAACAGCAAGTTCAAGAGTGAGTTTCTGGCCCGTGACCTAAAACTCACCAGCGGCCAAGCCTTCAATCAATCGCAGATGGAGAGCGACTTGAACCTCGTCCGTGACATCTACGGTGGCCGTGGGTTTGTGTTTGCCGATATTCGTGCCGATCCACGGTTTCTTGAGGAGCCGGGCCAACTCGATCTTGTTTACAACATCACTGAAGGCCAGCGGTATCGTGTCGGTCAAATCAATGTGCGAATCGGTGGCGAGCACCCGCACACCAAGCACAGCACGATTTTGAACCGACTCTCTTTGCGGCCGGGCGACATTCTCGACATCCGCAAGTTGCGGGCCGATGAGCGGCGGCTCAAGTCGAGCGGACTGTTTCTCAATGATGCCGCCAAGGGTGAGGGTCCGAAGATCGTTTTCAGCAAGCCCGAGCAGAGCGAGGAACAGATCGCCAGTGGCCCAGGGACCGGTTTCCGTGGGCAGAGTCCTGATGGGAACGCCGGGGAGGGGGTTCTCAACATCGTGCTCGAAGGTGATCTGATCGAAGCCCTGCCTGCCGAGCGGGAAGCCGTACCCTCCTCAGCGCCGTCTGCTGCGCAACACCGAGATACCATCGCGGCACCTCAGCCGCCCGTGTGGCGAGGGCAGAGTCCGCTGCCGACGCCACAGCAGCAGCGGTGGGGAGGCGCTCCTCCGGCACCAGTGGGGCCGCCACAGCCCACGTACGTCGCCCAGTTGCCAGCCCCCGGACAGGTAGAGCCGCCGGGAGGCATGGCTCCGGCGATCGGTTATGGCGGAGCGCTGCCGCCCCCGGCCCCGGGCTTCATGCCAGGGCAACCGCCGGGTGGCGTGCCAAATTTTGCCCAGCCGGGAATGGTGCAAGGCTTCGGCCAACCGGTGCAGGTCTTCCCCGGAAACGAGCCCTACGTGATCCTCGACGTCGATGCCGAGGAGACGCAGACCGGCCGTCTGATGATCGGTGCCGGCGTCAATTCCAATGCCGGACTCGTCGGCAACATCGTCATCGACGAACAAAACTTCGACCTCTTCCGCCTGCCGCGTAGCTGGGATGACATCCGCAACGGCACTGCCTTCCGAGGAGCTGGGCAGCGGTTTCGGCTTGAGGCCGCCCCCGGGACGCAGTTGCAGCGATACACAGCCACTTTCCAAGAGCCTTATCTCTTTGACACGCGGATCGGCCTTTCAACGAGCGCCTCCTATTTCACTCGCTACTTCTTCGACTGGGCCGAGGAGCGGCTGGGTGGCCGAGTGGGGCTCGGCTATCAGTTTGCCTTTGCCCCCGACCTGTCAGTGAACGCCGGCTTCCGTGGTGAAAACGTCGATATCTTTCAGCCCCGAGTGCTGGCCCCCGACATCGTCAACATGCTCGGTACCAACTCAGTGTACGGTTTCAGTGGTGGGATCATCCATGACACCCGCGACAGTCCCTTCCTACCGACGCAGGGGCATCTGGCGACCTTTGAGTTCGAGCAGGTGATCGGCAGCTTCCAGTATCCGCGTGGTGTGCTTGAGGGGCGGCAGTACTTCCTTGTGAACGAACGCCCCGACGGCTCCGGCCGACATGTCCTCTCGATCGGCTCGGTGCTCGGCATGTCGGGCCCCGACACGCCGGCCTACGACAACTTCTTTGCCGGTGGTTACAACACGATTCGCGGCTTTACCTTCCGCGGTGCCAGCCCCCGCCAAGACGGTGCGATCGTCGGTGGTCCGTTTCAGTGGCTCAACACGATCGAGTACATGTTTCCAATCACTGCCGATGATTCACTTCGCGGCGTGATCTTCACCGACTTTGGTACCGTCGAGCCGACCGTAGCGATCAGCCAGATGCGGGTGGCACCAGGCGTCGGCCTCCGGATCACACTTCCGGCAATGGGGCCGGCCCCGATCGCACTCGACTTTGCCTTCCCGGTTGCCTATGCCGCAGACGACACGCAGCAACTGTTTAGCTTCTTCGTTGGTTTTGCCCGGTAACTCGGCGAGAGACGCATGATTGCACGGCCCGGAGAAACGATGACCGAGCGGGAGCGGATTCTCGTGATCCGCAATCGCTACATCGGCGACACGGTGCTGGCGATTCCCTTCCTGCGAAATCTGCGGCGACGATTTCCCGACGCAGTGATCGATGTGTTGGTCGAGCCGGGGGCGGGGCAGATTTTGGCTGACTGCCCCTACAAGGATGAACTCGTTGTCTGGCAGCGACCGCAGCGCGTGAATGACGTGGTGCCGGGATCATTGGCCAATGTCATCACCACAGCTCGTTGGTTACGCAGACGGGAATATGACCGCGCGTACATTCTGAAGCGGTCACTCTCGACCGGCCTGTTAGCGTGGCTGGCGGGCATTCCGCATCGCGTGGGCGTGGCAAAGGACGGCCGCGGGTTGTTGCTCACCCGGCGGGTGTCCTATCACAAGGAACGGCATGAGGTGGAATCGTCACTCGATCTGTTGCGGGCTGACGGAATCGAGGTTGATGACGGACACAATGAAAATTGGGTACCTGACGAGTTGGGAGCAAAAATCGACCGGCTGCTCCACGGCGTGACGTCTCCGAGGCGGCGGGTCTTCGTGGCACCGCGGTCGACTGACGAGAAGCGGAACTGGCCACTCGATCGGATGGCGGAAACAGTGCGGTGGTTAATCGAGGATCGTGGCTGTGACGTCATCCTATGCGGCTCAAGGGCGGATCGCAGCACCCACCGGCGGCTGGTCGCCGCCCTCGCACCACCGTCATCCCGACACCTCCACGACTTTTCACAGGAGTGTTCTCTGCGAGAGGCCGCGGCGCTGTTGTCACGGATGGATCTGTGCCTCGGTGTTGACTCGGGCCTACCGCATGTCGCGGCGTCATTCGGTGTGCCGGTGGTGACCCTTTCCGGGGCCGCAGACCCGCGGCAGTGGCATCCGTGGAAGACGCCCTCGGTGGTCGTGGAATCGGCCGATGGCACACGGATGATGCTCGGCATCACGGTCGGCCAGGTGCAGGCAGCGGTTGACCAACTCTTTGCCCAGACTGGGATCAGGGAGGAGGCCCGCCGCCGTGGCATGCGAAGCCTTGATCTCCGGAGCAGTGCCTATCCGTATCAGGTGGTTGATTCTTCGTCATACGAGCACCCGCAGTCGCACGTGCTTCCGGAAAACGCACCGCTGATCCCGGAAAAAGAAAGAGCGGCCTGACGTTGCTCGCCCGCGGGTGTGGCGTGTGCTACACTTCACTGACTCGTCCCGCCGATCGACCTTCTGGTCCGCGATCTGGCTCCCTCCAGGTCGGCGAAGCGGGTGACCCCCGAAGGAAGTGGTTCCATGGGTTGCTCGATTGTTGCGGCCATCCGCCCTGTCGAGAGATTGCTGCTATCTCAGGTGGTCGTGGCGGTTGCGGTGTCTGCTCCGCTGGTTTGCGCAGACCAGCCGCTCGACTTCAATCGCGACATCCGTCCGATCTTGGCGGAGAACTGCTTGTATTGTCATGGTCAGGATGGACAGAAGCGGGAGGCAGACCTGCGACTTGATGACCGGCAGGCTGCAATCGACTCGGGAGCGATCGTGCCGGGCGAACCCGGTGCCAGCACGATGCTCGAACGGATCCACTCGACCGACCCCGATGTGCTGATGCCGCCGCCAGACTCCAACCGGCGGCTCTCTGAGGCCCAGAAAAAACTTCTTGATCGCTGGATCAAGGGAGGAGCCGAGTACAAGCCCCACTGGGCGTTTACGCCGCCCGAGCGGCCGACGCCGCCGGAGGTCGAACGCATTGCATGGGTGCGGAATGATATCGACCGCTTCGTGCTGGCAAAGATCGAGGCGGCGGGGCTCACGCCGTCGCCCGAGGCCCATCGGTCGACGCTTATCCGCCGGCTGCATGCCGACCTGATTGGTCTGCCGCCGACGCCCGAGGAGGTCGATGCCTTCATCTCCGATCCCGACCCGCTGGCCTACGACAAGCTCGTCGATCGGTTGCTCAGCTCGCCGCATTACGGTGAGCGGATGGCGCTGCCCTGGCTCGATGCGGCCCGCTATGCCGACTCGAACGGTTTCCAGCAGGATGGCGACACCTGGCAATGGATCTGGCGCGACTGGGTTGTCACGGCACTCAACGCCGATATGCCCTTCGACCAGTTTTCAATCGAGCAGTTGGCTGGCGACCTTTTGCCCAATGCGACCACCGGCCAGAAGATCGCCAGCGGCTTCAATCGCAACCATCTGTTGAACGGCGAAGGGGGGGCGATCGCCGAGGAGCAGCGGTTCAACAATCTCTTCGATCGGGTTGATACGACGAGCACCACCTGGCTGGGGCTGACGATGGCCTGCGCCCAGTGCCACGACCACAAGTATGATCCTGCCACACGGACCGACTATTACGGCTTGCTCGACCTGTTCAATCGAGTACCCGAAAGTGGCACTCCATCGCGGTTTTCCTCCCGGATTCGCGTGGCTCCTCCGGTGCTCGAAGTTCCGACCGAGCAACACACGCAGCGCCTCGGGGAACTTGAAGCGGCAATGAAGGCGGGGATGGATGCTGCGACACCGGTCATCAACGCCCTGTATGCGTCGTGGAAAGAAGGCCTGTTTTCTGATGGGGAAGCGGCTGATGGGAAAGACCTGCCCAGGAACCTCACGCCGCTGCTGCGGAAGCCGGAGTCGGACCGCAGCGACGCTGACAAGAAGTCGATCGAGAACCAGTTGCGGAGCCACTTTGACAGCAAGATCAAGCCGGGGCTGACACGAGGGCTGCCGCAGGTTGCTGCCTATGAAGCAGCTAAGAAGGCCTACGACGAATACAAGGGTGACCAAATTCCGCGGGTCATGATCATGAGCGATGCACGTCCGCGGGAGACGAAGATTCTCGACCGTGGCGATTACCTGTCGCCGGTGGGCGACACGATCGAGTTCCTGCCACCGGCCTTCCTGCCACCGCTCCCCGACGGGTTTCCACGAAATCGGCTTGGGCTCGCCAGGTGGCTTTTCCTGCCGGAACATCCGCTTACCGCGCGGGTGCAGGTCAATCGAATGTGGCAGTATTTCTTTGGGACCGGGATCGTCAAGACGACCGAAGACATGGGGGTGCAGAGCGAGTATCCCCGGCACATGGATCTACTCGATTGGCTGGCGGTGGAGTTTCGTGACTCTGGATGGAGTCAGAAGAGCATGCATCGGATGATCGTGACGAGTGCCACCTACCGGCAAGCCAGCAAGATGCTTCCGGAGCATCTGGAGAAGGATCCAGAGAATCGGCTCCATGCTCGTGCCAGCCGGTTTCGGATGCCGTCGATGGTGCTGCGCGACGTGGCGCTTTCCGCCAGCGGGCTGATCGATCTCACGATCGGTGGACAGCCGGTCTATCCGTATCAGCCCGATGCGATCTGGGAGGCATTGGCGATCACGAAGGAGCGGGACTTCACCTATCCAGCGTCGCAGGGGAGTGAGCTCTATCGCCGCAGCCTCTACACGTTTTGGCGGCGGACGGTGAGTCCGGCCAATATGTTTGACACCGCTAACCGCCAGACCTGTACGGTGCGGGCAAGCCTCACCAGCACCCCGCTCCATGCCCTCACGACGCTCAATGACCCTACCTGGGTTGAGGCGGCGCGGGTGCTGGCGGAGAAAAGCCTCCAGGCGGCCACGGATCACGATGGCCAGCTCACCCACGCCTTCCGGCGGGTGCTCGGCCGCCGTCCGACCGATGACGAAATCGACGTCCTGCGGCGGATGCATGGCCGACAACTGACGATCTACCAGGCTGACGGTGACGCCGCGAAGCAACTCGTTGACGTGGGTGAGTATCCACGGGATGAGTCACTCGACCCGACTGCGCATGCCGCCATGACGAGCGTCTGCCTGGCGATCTTCAACCTCGATGAGGCGTTGACGAGGGAGTAGTTCGAGATGGAATGGGTTGCTCGCCAGAGCCAGCCGGTACATCACCAGAGGGAATCAACCACATCATGAACAGCCTCCACCTGGAAAACATCCAACGGGTCACCCGTCGCCAAATCTTTGGGTCGGTTGGCATGGGAATCGGGTCGGTGGCGCTGGCGTCACTCACGCAGGAGCACACACTGGCTGCCACGCGTTCGGTCGCAGCGGTTCGGGGCTCACCCGCACTGCCGGAGGTGCCGCACGTCGAGCCAAAAGCCAAGCGGGTTGTCATGCTCTGGCAGGGGGGCGGGCCCTCGCATGTCGATCTCTTCGACCCCAAGCCCGATCTGATCAACCGCGCGGGCGAGGACATTCCCGCGAGTGTTCGGGGCTCTACGCGGCTCTCCACGATGTCGAGTAGCTATGCCAAGTGGCCGGTCGTGTCACCGATCAAGCCGTTTCAGAAGTACGGCCAGTGTGGCATGGAAATGAGTTCGCTGCTGCCCAACATCGGGAGCTTGGCCGACGAGATCTGTCTTATTCGTAGCATGAACACCGAGGCGGTGAACCATGCTCCCGGGGTGACATTCTTCCTGACCGGGGCCCAGGTACCCGGTCGGCCAAGCATGGGCGCCTGGATGAGCTACGGACTAGGCTGCGAGACCGATGAATTGCCGGCATTCGTGGTGATGACGTCCTCCGACAAAGGCAAGACCTGCGGACAACTTTTTTTCGATTACTACTGGGGAAGTGGGTTCCTCCCGACGCGGTTCCAGGGGGTCAAGTTTCGGAATGCCGGGGAACCCGTGCCGTATCTGGCCAATCCGGCAGGGATGAGTCGCGC